>CACZRU010000147.1 GCA_902783605.1 uncultured Lachnospiraceae bacterium | reverse complement strand
GTAAGATTCTCCTCCAGACTCAGCATATACAATCGCGGCAAGGAGATAAAGATCTGATGATGCAGTTTGTACAGGAGCCTCTGTAGGCGCTTCTGTTGGAGCCTCTGTAGGTGCTTCTGTTGGAGCCTCTGTAGCCGCTTCTGTTGGAGCCTCTGTAGCCGCCTCTGTAGCAGCCTGTGTAGGCGCTTCTGTAGTAGCCTGTGCAGGTGCCTCAGTAGCCATCTGCTTGGCTTCTGTTGTCTGAGCTGTATTTGTATCAACAGTCTTTGCAACTTCTGCAACCTTTGCTGTATCTTCTGTCTTTGCATCTGCAACAACAATTGTCTGTTGCTCAGGAACACCAATTATGTCTCTATATGTCTTTCCATCCTTAGCAGCCTGCTCTGCAACTTCTGTTGCATCAGAACCTGTAAGAATGAACTCTGTTTTTACATATCCCTCTTCAGTACCTGTAACATTTCCATCTTCATCTTCAAATGCAGCAGCAACTATTGTCCAGTCACCATCTGTTCCTATCACTTCACCAGTGTCGCCAGTATTAAGAACCTGAAGAATGTTACCTTCCTGCGAAGCTTCTGCTCTAAGATTAAGTCCATCAGTTGCTACAATATATTTACCAGTCATATCAATTTCAGACTGTGCCAGCTTTTCTGTAGAATTAGTTGCTGTAAGAACATTCTCATTATCATCAAAACGAACATAAAGTTCATTCACAGAATCACTTGCAAGAAATGTACTATCAGAAACGAATATAGCATAACCTTTATCTTCAGCCACATTATCTTCAGCCACATTATCAGAATCAAGCTTCTCTGCAACCATAGTTGAAACTGTTTTTGTCTCAGTATTCTTGCTTCTAACTTCCTTTGCTATATCAGCCGTAAGCACTCCCGAACCAATAACTGTGGCAAGGCCCATAGCTATAAGTGTATTTCTTACTATAAATCTTCCAGAGAAAACATATTTCTTTGCAAATATTCTAGCATTTTCAATTTTCAGCTGTGTTCTACGATTCATGTATCTTTTTTATTTCCTTATCAATAAAATTAATCAATAGAATTATTAATAGATTTTAATACATTTATTCATTTGTTACATATTATGTAAACAAATGTTACGAATTATGTTATTTTGTTACGAATTTGTTACGAATGTATAATAGCACCTCGTAATATATATGTCAAGTTATTAAAAATATATGAAGGATTATTTAAAATACGTAAAAAAACAAGATGCCATGACAGCATCTTGTTTTTTACGTAACTTATATTATCTTCAGCTATTTCATATATATTTTAATTTTTATATTCTTTATTTCTTATACTCTTTACAAGGATCTGGATAAATACGATACAGCGGTCTAACTTTCTGATTTGCTCCTCTGCCGTTCAGATTCTTATCACCAATCCATATTTCAGGTTTTTCATTATCACATCTTACACATACCATCCAGCATTCTGCATTTCCATATCCAGCATTCCTCAGATACTTAAACTGAAGCATAGTATTTTTATGATATCCATCAAATGAATTATTTCCATTTCCACCATAAACTTTTCCTACGCCATCCATGTGATATAAGTTTCTTAAAAACTCATCTGTATATGCTCTTGTAAGATCAGCCTCATCATTTCCAGCATTATCTAAAGTACTTTTAAACTGTGAATTCTCCCAAGTTTTTTTCGAATTTTTACTTTGATACTCAACGCCTCGACACCATGCTATACAACATATCTCATATGTTCCTGCACTTCCAGCAGATACTGATTTATCTAGATTACAGTTATGTCCTTCAGCATTAACATATGTCCTGGCAACATCAGCTGTTTTTTTGGTTCTTATTGGCACTGTCCATCCATCTCCAACATCATCATCATGTGATGCTGAGGCAAGTTCAGCCGCTTCAAATAATGTTTGAGCAGTTTCAATATCAACCGCCTTTCTAGCCTTGTCAATAAAATGAACAACAACCGGTGCTAACGCCGCCGCCAAAATAGCCATAATCGCTATAACAATTATCAACTCTGTTAATGAAAAACCTCTATTACTTTTTTTAATAATCGTCATGTATTTTTCTTTCTTAGTTATTATCTTAGTTATTATCTTTCTTTTCCTCATAGGCCCCACCTAACAAACCTTTCAAATAAATAGTGTATATCTTTTTCCTCTTTAAAAATAATATATATATGTTTCTTCTTAACCCCAAATGCTCTCACCCATTTAGTCAAGAAAAAACATAAAACAAAAAACCACAGAATTCCATTTTGCAAGTCATTTTTTTAAACGTCTTTTGCAAACAGCCCATTCTGTGGTCGTCAATCACTATAATACAACTGGCTGCCTCGCGATAAAACTCGTAAGGCCCTATAGCTTTGCGTCACAGAATCACTTCTGCTTTGCCATTTTTTAGTAATTTATTTTAACATGTTTTTTCAATTTTTTCAATAAATATGTACAAAAAAAATAGTCACATTCTACAAAAAACACACAATATTCACATATAACTATATAATAAAATAACTCTTAAAACCCATTTTATTCATCCAATACACTTTTTATTCCTCAATGCTTTCAAAATAAAGATCTATTCCCTCAGCAATTCCAACAGCAAGTTTCTTCTTGTATTCATCTGTACTAAGAGCAATATCGTCACTTTCATTGGAAAGAAAGCCCATACTGATTACAGTTGCCGGCATGTTACAATAATTCAGTGCAGTCAGATTATCAGTTTCATATATACCCATCCTAGTTGCACCTGTCCCCTCACAGGTTGTTTTAAGCACATCGTAACAGAGCTCATAGTTTTTCTGATACATATGTCCTGTATGAGAATTTGTAGATGTAGCAATAAAACCAAGAACACCTGAAGCTGACGGATCATTTGCCGCTGGTGCCTCAAGACGGATAAATATTTCCGCTCCACTGGAGTTTGCCATCTCCGCTCTCTTGGCATTACTTATATCCACATTATTTGTTGTCCTGGACAGATATACTGTATAACCTCTCTTAACCAATTCAGCATTGAGGTAATTCGCAACTGACATATTAACCTCATACTCAAAGTTTCCTGTCGACCTTCCAATAGCACCTGCACTCATCTTGGTCTTCATGCCCACAGCCTGTGCCGAGGTTGCAGTTGCATAATTTCCATCCCCAAGCATTTCTGGAGCATCTATCTCTGGACTTATAGGCTCCTTATTGAGGTCCTCGGTAATCTGCTTTGCAGGATCAATAAACACAACATGACTGACCTTCTCAACATCCGTTTCGGTGGCCCATTTTACTGAAGTCTGCTCAATATATCTGGACTCTAGATAATATATACCACCATTTATCAGAACTCTAGTCCAGCCATCCTTCACGCCAGTTCTGTTCAGTGTAACTCCCGCATCCAGTGTAATGTATATTTCAGATTCGACCTGTGGTTCTTTCCTTACATTAACTCCATCCTGAACCGTAACAACATAATCCTTTACAGCGCTGAAACCATCTGAATCAACAAGAGAGTCATCCTCTTCCATAACCTCAGTGGTTTCTTCTTCATTTATATTTTCACATCCAGTCAGCGACATACAGAAGGCTATTATAAGAATCACGGAAATGATTTTCATTAATTTACGACTTCTGTCCACTCTGCTAAACAATGCTTTTAACATTCTTATTCTCCAGTTCAAAATAGATTAAATATCATCAAAACAAAAATATCGCTAAAATATAGACCTGATTGCACTAAATAGTCCCAGACTTCCTAGTCCCATGATCGCTCCGGCAAGAACAACCCCACATACTACCGCAACAACACTCTTCTTGAAATCAAGATCAAGAATACTTGCAGCCAAGGTTCCAGTCCATGCACCAGTTCCGGGAATTGGAATTCCAACGAACAGGAATAATGCCACATATGTATTTCTTCCTGCTTTTTCAGTGAGTTTCTTTCCACCCTTTTCTCCTTTTTCTAGACAGAAATGAAAGAACTTTCCTACCCACTTCAGACCCTTTGGCCAGTTGACTTTATCTCCCCATTCCAACACTCTTCTTGCAAAAAAGAATACGATTGGTACCGGAATCATATTTCCAACTATTGCCAGCACGTAAGAAACCGGCATATTCAGTCCATGATAAACAGCAAATGGAACTGCCACTCTCAGCTCAGCCAACGGAACCATTGATATTAAAAACACCAACAGATAGTAAATCATTATTATTCCTCTTTTTTTATATTAATCATTCTATTTATATCTCTAGACAGCCCATTTATCTATCATATCTGGTTGCCTAGGAATAGATTAAATCTTTCTATCAACGTATCGCCATAGTAATTCTCATACATTGCACGGCGCATTTCCTTAGGCTTATTCGTGATGATAGAATCTACATTCATAAGCATCATATTTTCAAGCACCGATTTGTCATCAATGGTCCAGGCATATACCTGCTTGCCTCTTTTATGAGCCTGCCGAACCACATCGTTATTGATATAACGGCCCTTTATACTAAATGCGTCAGCACACTCCAGATCATAAAAATCCCCCATGGCAAGAGCCATAACGTAGACCGTAGTTATGTTAGGATCAATAACCTTAATCTTCTTTATGGAACCATAATTAAGCGATGCAACTACACAGTTATCATAATAGTTATATTCCTGAATTATTGCTACAACTTTCTTGGCAAATCCCTTATCCGTTGAGGCCGGCTTAAGCTCAATATTTAGTTTAGCCTTATCCCCTACCAATTCTATTGCTTCTCGAAGGGTTGGTATTTTTTCATCTGCAAACTCATCTTTATTGCTACCCTTATAATTTGCCGTTGGACTATACTCTAGTAGTTCCTCATAGGTCAGCTTTCCAACCTTCTTGTCTACACCACAAGTACGGCGGAGATTTTCATCGTGCATAATAACAATCTCACCATCTGCTGTTTCACGAACATCCAGTTCTATTACATCTGCTCCATTATCCAGCGCCAGCTGAAAAGCAGCCAGAGTGTTTTCCGGTGCCTTAGTGCTGTCTCCACGATGGGCAGTAATCGTAACCTTATCCATATATTCCACGTTCAGAGAAATAACATTAAATTGTTTAAGCCCATAAAAGGCCACATCAGCAATTATAACAACAGAGATTATTACTGCAAGAATTTTTCTTTCTTTCCTGCTGCTTTTCTTTGCATCATATTCCTCATAATCATCAATAGTCTTCCTATCTTCATCTTCTGGAATTATATCGTAATACTGATTACAGATATATGAATATACAATCGGAAGTCCAATTATTACATAGAGTACAGAAAAAACAATCTTCACCACCTCATACAC
The DNA here is from genome assembly GCA_902783605.1 of uncultured Lachnospiraceae bacterium. GTDB lineage: Bacteria > Bacillota > Clostridia > Lachnospirales > Lachnospiraceae > Eubacterium_Q. The sequence continues at coordinate 4,695 of CACZRU010000147.1, read as the reverse complement.
AATAGTAGAAGCCTTAACCATCCCCTCATGATTCAGAACAGTATTAAGAACTGGCCCCGCATAGAGATAAAACAGTGCAACTGGAATTCCAACAACGAGAATAAGCCAGGTAATCACACCGCCTATCGTCTTAAACCTTCTACCCTTTAGAAGTTCCTTTGTTCTATCTATCGATTTTCTGTAACTGAGTTTTTCAACATTATAAACGTGAACCAGAAATGTATATTTGCAGGTTGAAAGAACCAATAGAACATAAATCACCACACAAACGATCGTAACATACTTATTTATCGAAATGATATCTATCATATATGGTACTTTAATATGCAGAAGCTGAAAATCAAAGATGACATTGGTAATTACCGGAAGATAACATAGTACAAAAAGAAACATAGGCAAATTTCTCGGTCTCAGCATTCTTATCGCTGACCTGAGTCCCACCAGAAGCATTCTCAGAGGAGAAGTTTTCTTCAGGTAGTTCGCCCTATGATATGCATAACTAATACCCGACACATCCATGATAATGCACATGGACATAAAAACAAACATGATAAAAAGAAAGGCATAGGTTGAAGGAGACTTCATAAACTTCCCCACCGTCTCCTTCGTAAGATAAGAAATACCTGACAGCTTAACAGCCAGATTTATATATGCATAATATAAAGGAATTAACATGACCAGAAATACCAGCTTGAGAACGATCTCAAATATAATGGTATAGGTCATGTTAAACCTGAAAAGTTTTATACTGTCTTTGATATTTTTCATACTAGTAAAATTGCCCTGACAACTTCTTCAATAACGTTTTCTTTCATTATATCAACATCATAGAGTCACCAAACGAGAAGAATCTATACCTCTCTTTTACAGCTTCTTCATACGCTGCCATAACCGCATCTCTACTATAAAATGCCGACACTAACATTATAAGCGTTGATTCAGGTAAATGGAAGTTTGTAATTAAAGAATCAACAATTTTAAATTCATATCCTGGATAAATAAAAATGTTAGTCCAGCCAGATGCCGGCCGAATATCCTGAAACTTCTCATTTCCCTGTCCAGATAAATGCACAATTCCCTGCTCAGTTCCCACGGTTTCCAGAGTTCTGGTACTGGTGGTTCCAACCGAGATAACTCTGCCACCATTTTTTCTGGTTTCATTTATTATATCTGCCGCATCCTGAGACAATTCATAGAACTCACTATGCATGTGGTGCTCTTCTATCTTCTCAACCTTAACCGGACGGAAGGTTCCTAGTCCCACATGAAGCGTGAGGCGCGCTATCTTTACACCTTTTTCTTCTATCTGCTTCAGCAGTTCCTCTGTAAAATGAAGTCCCGCCGTTGGTGCAGCCGCACTTCCGTCATGCTTAGCATACACTGTCTGATAACGGTTCTTATCCTGAAGCTTATGTGTAATATATGGAGGAAGCGGCATCTCACCTAATTTATCCAGTACCTCTTCCCAGATACCATCATATTCAAAACGAATGATACGATTTCCTTCTTCTACAGTATCTATTACTTCAGCCCTGAGGAGTGGTTCTCCCGTCACTTCATCCTTTCCAAAGCAGACTCTTGCCCCTGGCTTCATCTTCTTTCCAGGCTTAACAAGACATTCCCATAAACGAGTATTTCTATGAGCCATGTCCTCTTCATCCTCAGCCTTTTCAAACGCCTTTCCATAGGAATCACTGGCATCTTTAAGAAGAAGTACCTCTATTGCAGCTCCCGTATCCTCCTTCTCACCCAAAAGACGAGCTGGGATAACCTTGGTGTCATTTATCACAAGGCAGTCTCCAGGATTCAAAAACTCTATTACATCATGAAATCTTCTATGCTCTATCTCCCCAGTATCCCTATGTATAACCATAAATCTGGAATCATCACGCTTCTCCAACGGATCCTGCGCAATGAGTTCCTCAGGAAGATCATAGTAAAAATCTTTCACATCCATTTATATCACATTATCCTCTTAGTTCAATATTCTGTTCTTTCAGTGCAGCAAGAACTGCGTCTACCGCTGCATTTACCTCATCACTTGAAAGACTGTGATCCGTTGCTCTGAAGGTAAGCGAATATGCTACGCTCTTCTTTGTAGCATCCAGCTTCTCACCTGTTGGATCCTCAAATACATCGAAGAGTGACAGTTTTTCAAGATACTCGCCTGCCTCTCTACGAATAATCTTCTCAATATCGCCGACATAAATCTTCCTGTCACAAACAAGTGCCAGGTCACGGCTTGATGCAGGATATTTTGCAATCTCAACAAACTTAATGTCGAAGTCAGCCATCTCAACTACTTTATCCATATTAAGAACTGCAACATATACATCACCCTTGATACCATAGTTTTCAGCTACAATTGGGTGAAGCTGTCCAATATAACCAACCTCTACAGAATGATCCTTCTTCTTAACTATTCTTGCCTGTCTAAGTGTGTGAAGGAATGGATAATCTGTATGGTCATATTCTGATGTAGAGATAAATTCTACAGCATTCTTTGCTAAACCTTTATTTCCACTCATATTCAGCTTATCAAGAAGTTCCTCAATTACACCCTTCATAACGAAGAAGTCTGCTTCTCCATACATTCCAAGTGCAAGTCTCTGAACCTCATCCAGAGGAAGGTCATTTTCCTTTCCTTCTTCCGTTGGCTTTGCTGGCCATGTTTCATGAGGAAGATATACTGTTCCAAGCTCATAGAGACGTACATTCTTGTTTCGTCTGCTGGAGTTTGTTCCAAGTGATGTAAGAAGTCCGTTAAGAAGCTGTGTTCTCATCACCTTGAAATCCTCTCCAAGAGGGTTAATTATCTGAACAGTATTTCTAAGCTTATTTCCTTCAGGAATAAGAAGCTTGTCGAAAGCCTTCTCACTTTCAAAGCTGTAAGTCATACCCTGTGAGAAACCATTTTCCTCAACTATGCCCCTTGTAATGCGGTTGATTGTTTCATTGTAGGAAATGCCACCGATACCGCCATTTGTCGTAGGAACTGTTGAAGGAATCTGATCATAGCCATGAATTCTTGCAATTTCCTCAGCTAGATCAGCCATGCAGTGAAGATCCTGTCTGTAAGTTGGAACTGTCAGAAGGCCTGTTCCTTCGTCGTATGTAAGTCCCAATCTGCTGAATGTATCCAGCTGTTCTTCTTTGCTGATATCCATACCGAGAAGCGCATTCATCTTATCTGGTTCAAATGGAAGCGTCCATGGTTCAACTGGTGAAGGATATACATCCACCTGACCTTCAAGAACTTCACCACAGCCAAGCTCCTGAATCAGCTGAACAGCTCTGGTTATAGCCAGCTCTGCAAGATTTGGATCAAGTCCCTTGTTGAACTTAGCTGATGAATCTGTTGAAACGCCATGACGACGCTCTGACTTACGAATGTTATTTCCTTCGAAGCAGGCAGCCTCAAAAAGAATGTAAGGAAGCTCCTTAGTCTCAAGTGGGATCATAGAATTCTTTCCACCCTTGATTCCTGCAAGAGCAACCGGCTTAACTGCATCACATATCATAAGTGTATCTGTATCAAGTGTAAGCTCCTCATCATGAAGAGTCGTGAACTTCTCACCTTCCTCAGCTCGTCTAACAACAATCTTTCCACCCTCCAGAGTTGAAAGATCAAATGCATGCATTGGCTCGCCCAGCTCTTCCATAACATAGTTTGTTATATCTACAATATTGTTGATTGAATTAATATCACGGCTTCTAAGTCTCTTCTGGAGCCAGAGAGGTGAAGGTCCGATCTTAACATTACGAACAACCCTTCCGATATATCTCTTACAGAGATCAGCATCCTTAATCTCAACAGCAATCTTGTCAGAAGACTTCTCGTCATGAACCTCATTTGCAGCTACCTTAGCCTTCATCTTCTCAAGATCAAAATCGCCTTCTGGGTCAAATGGAACTCCATATGTCGCAGCTGCTTCTCTAGCCATTCCAAGAACAGAGAAACAGTCTACTCTGTTTGAAGTTATCTCATACTCAATATTTGCATCATTAAGACCAAGCTTTATAGTTGCATCATCACCAGGCTTCAGGTCCATAAGCTTAATCTCATCTTCAGTGAAGAGATATACTCCATCTTTATCTCCAGGATAGAGGTCGCCATTTGCACCGATTTCCTCGATAGCACACATCATACCTGATGAAGGAACACCTCTCAGCTTGCCCTTCTTAATCTTTCCTTCCTTAGGCGAAAGGTCCTCACCTGTGTGTACATTAAATACAGCTGTACCACCATCAAGAACAGTTGGTGTCAGCACCTTTTCATCTCCCTCTGAATAAGTATAAGGGCAGAGCTTAATAATATTTGGAGCTCCAGTTACAATCTGAATAATTCCATTTTCATCCTGTCCAGCCTCAACTGTATGGCCAACATTCACCTGGCACACAACAAGCCTGTCAGCATCAGGATGCTTTGCAACCTCCATAACCTGACCAACAACAACACGGCTAAGTCTTGCGCCAGTTGGCTTCTTGAAATACTTTGTCACTCTCTCTACGTGAGAACCAGAAAGAGTGATTCTATCCGCAAATTCATCAGTTGCTTTATCAAGTCCCTCATATTCAAGGGTTGTATTTCCATTTTCATCTATATCAACTTCCGGAAATGGAAGATCCGGAACGATCTGTTTTAACCACATTACTGGTGTATCCATTGTTTTCTCTCCTTTTTTTCTAACAATC
>CACZRU010000146.1 GCA_902783605.1 uncultured Lachnospiraceae bacterium | reverse complement strand
TTAAAAGAATTTAAAAGAAAAAACGGAGTAAAAATAATGAATAAATACGAATATATAATATTAAGAGATAAACCAGAGCTAAAGGACGCTGCTGCTGAATGGTTTCACAGCAAGTGGGGAGTCCCAACAGAAGCTTATCTGGAATGTATGAATGATTATCTGGATGGAAAAGTTGAATATGGCTGGTATCTATGTTTAGATGGTGACAGGATTGTAGGAGGGCTGGGAGTTATTGAAAATGACTTTCATGACAGAAAAGACCTGAGTCCAAATGTTTGTGCCGTTTATACGGAGGAAGACTATCGCTCGCAGGGGATTGCCGGAAGACTTCTTAATCTCGTTGTTGATGATATGAAGTCCAAAGGAATAACTCCTATATATCTTGTAACAGATCATGAAAACTTTTATGAGCGTTATGGCTGGGAGTTTTACTGCATGGCCCAGGGAGACGATGAACCTGAGATGACAAGACTTTATATACATAGATAAGTGTTACTATTCATGGTTGATAAGAATCATGAATCATATTTCTTGACTATTTGCAAATGTTAGTTTAAAGTTTCGAATTGGAAGCAGTTGTTTATTTGGTTAAAGAAAAGGAGAGTATTATTTTATGAGAAGATATGTTATCGCTCAGTAGTCTGAGCTTAAATAAATAATAAAAGCATAAGCTCAGATGAATCCCCGGGAATACTTAAATGTATTAAGGAAATATAGGAGGATAAAATGAGCTATCTAAGAGCAGAGGAGGTTCTGCCTAAAGAATTAATAGAAGCTATTCAGCAATATGTCAGTGGAGAAAATATATATATTCCATGTGTAGAGAAGAAAGACTGGGGCAGTCAGACTGAAACCAGGAAGTATTACAGCGAGAGAAATCGCGAAATATATGATAAGAGCAGAAGAGGTGTATCCACAGTGATACTTGCTCAGGAGTACTTCCTTTCAGAGAAAAGTATTCGAAGAATTATTAAATCCGAAACTGCTGTTAGTTGAGATAATGCTGAAATTTAAAGCCACCGTATAAGGTGGCTTTTTTAATAATCTTTTTTGATAATCTTATTTAATACTCTTTTTTATTTTATAAGATAATTATAAAGAGTTTTGGATTTATAACTTTGAGTATGTTATTCTGTAGTGTAGTTATGTGCAATTGGACTTGAATCATCCTTAGTATTCTAGTGAACTGAATTCCTCCTGCCATAGGGAGGACTCGCATTTATTCATTAAAGAAAGGAAATATAATGTTTGAAAATAAATATATAATTGATACAGATGAGAATAGGAAATTTCTATCTGGAAATGCAGGTCAGCTTCTTGAGTTTGGAAGAAAGTTTCCTTCGAAAACTGGAGGAAGCTGCTATCTGGGAAGTGACGGCACTCCTATGAAGGATAGGGACAGAGAGACCTGGATAACTGCCCGCATGCTTCATGTGTATAGTATTGGTTCGATGCAGGGAATAGAAGGCTGTAAGGCTCTTGCAGAGAAAGCGTTAATGGGCCTGGCAGGAGAACTTAGAGATAACGAGAATGGCGGCTGGTTTGCTGGCCGAAGAGCTGACGGAAGTATTGTTCCAACAAAGCAGTGCTATGCTCATGCCTTTGTGATTCTCGCTTCATCAAGCGCTTATCTTGCTGGTATTGCAGGGGCTGAAGAACTTTTAAAAGACGCTCTTGGGACCTTCGATAAGTATTTCTGGGATGAGCAGGAAGGGCTGTGCAGAGATACCTGGAACACGGAGTTTACGGTACTGGATCCGTATAGAGGACTTAATGCTAATATGCATACGGTAGAAGCCTTTCTTGCGACAGCTGATGCATTAAGGGATGAAAGATATCGCATCAGGGCTGGAAGGATAATCCGCCGCGTTGTTGGCTGGGCTGAGGAGAATGATTACAGAATACCAGAGCATTTTACAGAGGACTGGAAGCCAGATCTGGAAATGAATATAGAGAAGAAAGACGACCCATTTAAACCTTATGGAGCTACACCGGGGCATGGGATAGAGTGGGCTAGACTGATAACCCAGTGGAGCCTGTCGTCTTCAGCTTCTTCTTCATTGTTATCCTCTAAGAATAAAATTTCGACAAATAGTACACAAAAAGAAATAATCTCAGAAGACGAGAAAAAGCAAATGATATCCACAGCCTGCCAGTTATATGAAAGGGCTGTAAGTGATGCCTGGAACGCAGATGGAGCAGAGGGACTGGTGTATACAACAGACTGGAATGGAAAACCGGTAGTTCGTGACAGGATGCACTGGGTACTGGCAGAGGCCATAAATACATCAGCTGTTCTGTATAGAGTCACGGGAGAGGCTAAATATGCAGAGGATTTTTCTAAATTCATGAAATATTTGGATACAAAAGTCATGGATAAGAAACTGGGCTCCTGGTATCACCAGCTGGATGAGAATAATAATGTCAAGGGTACAGTATGGCCTGGAAAACCAGATTTGTATCATGCCTTTCAGGCTATGCTAATTCCATATAGTGATCCAGAGCTGTCTATAGCATATTTTTTGCTTTAAAAAGGTTTTATAAAAATGTAATATAAGATAAAGGTATATGATGGTAGGGGATGAATAGTGAAAGTAAAAAGACATATGATGCGTAAGTTTCGTTACATAATACCTGTAATGCTTCTACTGAGCCTGGTTTCGTGCGGGAGTGTAAAGAGCGCAAATGATCTGTATAAGCAGGCCAAGAAGAAACATGGAAAATGTACCGTGGTATCGAAGGATGAGACTGAGGATAAAACAACTGTAGTTCTTCATGATGAACTTCAAGACTTTGACTATACGGTTACTAGTTCGATGGATGAAATAAATATTGATGGATCTTCATTTGGCAGTGTACCTGATACAAGTGATTCATTTGATAGAGATCTTAAGGAAAAGGTGTTGTCGGACTGCATGTCTGATATAGAGGATGCCTGTAGTAGTGTGGGAGTCAGTTATCAGTTATCGGACTATGCTCTTCTTGTTGTGAAATCCAGTGATGAGGATAAGGCTGTTAAAGGAGCAAAGAAGTGTGCTAAGATCCTTCAAAAGAAGAATAAGAAACATCGTATGGATGGCTGGGAGATAGAGGTCCGTGGTAAAACAGAGTCAAATTCCAACTATACATACGATGACAAGTATGGTGTAGTGAGACTTCCAGATAATGAATATGCAGATATTGGAGATCTTAAAGTTGAATACTATACGGAGATGGCTCATTCTCAAACTGATCCAAAGGCTACATATGTTCGTAAAGAGAAAAAAACATTTGCGGATACAGGTGCTGATTTAGAAAGAGTTGTAAATGTTTTAGGGGAAGATTACCCGACCTCAAATTCATCACCAGTAACTTTTTATTACTTCAAGGATTCGAACGGCAGAGAGTATTATCTTTGTGACTTTAATTATTATGAAAGTAATTCAAGTAGGTTTGCCTGGTACACAAATTATTAAAATGCATATAGGGAGGTATTAATATGCAGGGGATAAAATTAGCAAATGACATAACGATTCCTATGGTGGGATATGGTTCGTATCTGTCTACGGAAAATGGTGGAAAGCAGGTGATCCTGGAAGCGCTGGATGCCGGATATAGGTATATAGATACGGCGAGATTTTATGATAATGAGGATGCTATTGGCGAAGCTCTTGCCAGTGTGGATATTCCGAGAGAGGACATATTTATATGTAGTAAGGTGTGGCCGACAATGCTTGGAGAGAAGGCTACAAGAGAGTCTTTTGAGGCTTCGTGTAAAAGCCTTGGAACGGATTATCTGGATATGTTTCTTATTCATTGGCCTAAGTCAAATCAAACTGTGGACTGGATGGAAAATGCTCTTGAAGGATGGCGTGTTATGGAGGAGCTTTATGAAGAAGGAAGGATTAAGGCTATAGGCGTTTCAAACTTCCTGCCACATCACTTGAAGCCATTTCTTGAGAAGGTGAAGATTAAACCGATGCTGGATCAGCTGGAGCTTCATGTAGGTTATATGCAGGAATTTACACTTTCATATCTTAAGGATGAGGGCATTATTGCACAGGCCTGGAGTCCGCTTGGAAGAGCAAGACTTCTAGGGGATGAGAGAATTATAAAGCTGGCTGAAAAGTACAGAAAGTCACCGGCACAGGTGCTTCTAAGGTTCCTGATTCAGAGAGGTATACCGGTAATACCTAAAGCTTCGAGCAGGGAGCGTATGATAGAGAATATGAATGTGTTTGACTTTGAATTGAGTGAGGAAGAAATATCATATCTCTCATGTATTCCAGAAACAGGGTGGTCTGGAGAACATGCGGACTTAGTAGATTTCTAATCAGAAGATTTCTAACTGAATAATGATAAAAAGAGGAGGAGAGCATAATGACATTTGAAGAACTGGTAGAAAAGGTAAGAGGTATAGCATCAAAGGCAGACGTGTCTGACAAGGACTTCCTGGCAGTGCAGGTTAATATTACTGGTAAGAACCCTGGTGTGTTCTATGTGGAGGTTAAGGATCATAAGGTGAATGTTGAACCATATGAGTACAATGACAGAAACTGTGCAGTAACTATGAGTATGTCGGATTTCAATAAGCTTATAGATGGAAAGCTTGATCCAGTCGTTGCATTTACACTTGGAAAACTAAAGGTGGATGGAGATGTGGGAAAAGCATTGGAATTTTCGAAACTGCTGAAATAGGGGAAAACATAGAGTATAAACGATAAAAGAAGAATAATATATATGAAAAATAAAAAAGTGAAATCTGCATAGTTAGTTGATAATGTGGATTTCACTTTTTTGAATGAATTATTATCAAAATGAATTAGTTCTAGTTTTTATTATCCAAATGATTCTTGTATGCTCTTATTTTTATATTCCATATTTAATAATCTTAGTGAAAGGTGGTCGCTTTGTCATAGTCATATCCACGATCTGGAGTGAAGTGTCTTTCACTGAGTTCGAAGTACACAATACCATTTTTCTTAATAGTTAAGTCTATGTCTGCATTTCCATTTTCTGTCTTGATTACATCACTTGTGACAAGTGGAAATGCGCCACTTTTAATCAGCTCTGTCTGTGCCTTTGTTGGGTATGGAGGTTCGCCAATGTCGTGCCACAGCTTCAGTGGATTACAGCACTCCTCATCAACTGTTTTAACAATAAGCATGTATTCTTCAGTTGAAGTCATGCCTGTAGATGTTTCTGCTGTACTTAGATTTACATTAGCATTAAATGAAATCTTTTGTGTAAATTCTTCCTCATCAGCATTCCATAAAATACCGGCATAGCCCTTGTCTGACTTTACGATCACAGAATTCTTGTCCCTGTGAACGCAGGCTTCACTGAAACATTTCAGCTGTTTATAAAACGAGAATATCCAGAATGTAGGCTTAGGAATATTCCCTGCAGCAACCATGCCGAAACCACCGTGGAAGAGTGAATTTGGAACGCCCTTTTCTTCGAATACATCGCCAAAGGTCCAGTAGGAATACAGTTCATTCATGTCGCCTAATCTGGAAAGCTGACCAGCAAGATATGCAGCATTCAGGTTGGTATCATGTATTACTCCCCTTGGTGTATATGATGTACTGAATTCAGTAATGTGTATTGGAGTTCCTTTAAATTCTTCAAATGAATCAACCAGATCTCGGGTGGCCTGGAGGTTTTCAATTCTCATATCTGAGTCTTCCAGCTTGGAGTAGTCGTAGTGTCCAATGGCCTCTGGGAACTCAACAGTATAGTGATGTCTTGTTATATTATCCGGTTTAATATCATATTTTCTGCAAAATGAGAGGAACTCACTGGTCCACTCTGCTTCCATTACGCCACAGATGGCTGGACCTCCAACCTTGAAATGACTGTCATAGTTTTTGATAGCGTTATATGTTTCCTTAAACAGCTTGAAGTATTCATCCATATCAGCCTTGTACCAGAAGCCAGGCAGATTTGGTTCGTTCCATACTTCAACAGGCCAGTCAAGAACCTCTTCACCATAACGAGCTCTTAGATTTTTCAGCAGATCCACCACCATATCTGCCCAAAGTGTATATTCTTTTGGTGGAGTGGTATTTGCTTTCCAGTGAAACAGAGTCTGGGTTCCCTTGGCAAGCTGATAAGGCATAAAGCTAAGCTCAAGATATGGTCTGATTCCCAGCTCCATAAATCTGTCGATAATTCTGAAGAGATAAGTGTAGTTGTATTCGACCTTTATCTCGCCATTATCTTCATATTCATGGTAGATTGAAATGTCATCAGCGAATATACCATGTCCTCTGATGAACTTAAAACCGATTTCATTCTGTACGAACTGAAGTTCTTTAAGATATTCCTCGGTAAGAGCCAGCCCCCACCGGCCAGTACCAACACAGAAATCAATATTGTTTTTGAAGTCTACTCTGTTGTCTGGATTAATGCTTATTACATTTTTTATGTTAGGCATCTCATTTTCTCCCTGTTATTTTTTAACCTTCTTAATCATACTTTATAAAATGATCTTTTCTATTGTACCAAATTATCTCTTAAATCAAAATGATTATTATTCAAATGCGTAGGACAGCTGTTTTAATAATATGCTTATGTGAAAACTATGTGCGTAGAGAGATATGGAATTCAGATATTGCTATAAATATGGTAAAATGTAAGGGACTATGGGCTGATAATGCACTGTACAGAGGTGGTATTGATCTGCCATTGGGTGATGATACTGGTAAGAGCTATACTCTCACTACTTATGCAATGTCTTATGGTGTGAAGAGTTCAAAGGCTGTTTACTACATTGACCAGATTAATAACAGGTTCAAGCTTACAGTAAATGACCTTACAGACAAGAAGGATTACTTCTATAAGGCTGAAGATAAGGTTTCAATCAGTGCCCAGTATGGACAGTCTGCAGATGTTTACTTTATGAAGTGGACCGCATCCCTATATGATGCAGATGGAAATAAGGTGGCAGAGGATATAACAGACAAGCTTCTTGCGAAGAATGCAGCTACTGCAGATTTCGTTATGCCTAAGCTTAGTGATAAATACGATGATACCAATAATTATCCGGAGAATTATTCGTTAGAGTTTAATGCTGTATATGGAGACAGGATAAATCATGTAGTAGCAGGTGCATTTAACTCGCTTTTGGAACCGACAGCAGGACAACCTCTTTCAACCAGTACAAATGTATCATTTATATCGGGAGAGAGAAGATGGGGATCAGAAGATGGACAGGGGGGATACTATAGTTGATGACCATACCTTTGAAGCTATTTGGAAAGAACCGGGAAGTAAGGGCTCAGGAGGTTCAAGTGATGGAACTGGTGGCTCTGGCGATAATTCAAGTGGTAATCCTGGAAATCCAAGTGCTGCTAATGGCTCGCAGGATCCGGCTAACCCAAGTGCACCAGGTGCTTCAGGAAATGGTTCAGGAAATTCACAGAGAGGAAACAGCCTCAGTACAGGCGACAATGGCCACATCCTTGGCGGTATTGCAGCTCTTGTTGTATCGCTGCTTGGAATAGTTGGCACGATAATTATCCGCCGCAGGCGTATGTGTCATTCTGAGCATAGTGAAGAATCTTAATTTTCCTCCAATGGAGATTGTTCTCGATGAGGGATACGATGTCATTCTGAGCGAAGCGAAGAATCTTTAAATATTTCAATTAGGGTAATATATTACCCCGGAAAATAATCCTCCTGCTATATACTTTAGGCAGATGATTGGTCTGAGAAAGGCCGGCATAAGTTTATAGTATATAGACAGGAGGATTTTATTATGATCAGAGTGAAAAAAGCAGAAGTGATTGAGCGTATGACAGAGGGGACAGAGTCCTGCAGGCTTCTTAGTACTCCTTCGATTTATGGTGAAAGTACACTTTTTCTGGATATGAAGGATGGGGCTGAGCTGTATAAAGAGTGTGAGAAAGCAGTGACAAAAAAGCTGGGTAGATGTGTGGTTGTTATGGCTGATAATGAAGAGCAGGGACTTGTAGCCATCACCTACATCAATTGTATACTGAATGAGAAGAACAGGAGTTCTTACATGTGCGATGATGATTATGATGATGAGTACGACGAATGGGACGAATACGAGATGGATGAGGATGAAGATATCCTGGATTATTTGGAGACGGGTACGCTGATACCAATCGTGGACTTCCGTGAAGCAAACATGAGGATTAATCATGAAACACATATGCCATTTCCAATATATGACCAGAGTGCAGTCTCTCATATGCATGATGAGACAAAAAATCCGTACTGGCTTAGATATGAAACAGTTCCAATCATTATTGTGAAGGACGAGAATGATAACTGTTCAACAGGCTTCAGCCACCTGGATGATAAGATAGTAAATCGGCTTAGTGTCACAAGAAGAGTGTTCTATCTGGTAATAAGAGAAAATGAAACTTTGCATCGCCGACTTGAACTATTCTTTGATCCTGACGATATGGATGATAACGGTGTTTCATTTGCAAGATTCCTTATGGAACATACTGCAGATCTGATAAATGTTTCGTCTGATAAAGCTGAAGAAGAAAGATACAGTCTTGGACTATTTAAGTCCTGGCTGGAGGAGTATTCCATGAAAGTAACACCACCAGAAGATATGGATGAGGTGGTTAAAAGTATTATCAGCATAAATGATACTTATCCTATGACAGCTATGGATAAGACTCTTAAGTATATCAGGCACCTTGAACCTAAAACAGACCAGCTTTCGCTGGAAACGCTTAGAAAATTCGGACTTATAGCACCAGCGAAAACAGAAATGGCAGGGGATACATCACTGGATAAATTGGTTGGACTTGAACGGATTAAGGATGAGGTTCAAGGGATTGTGCAGTATACAAAGTTCTATAAGGACATGCTTAGAAAGGGGAAGATGAAAGGCGAGCTTCATAATGTTTATATGTTTGTAGGGGCCCCTGGAACTGCGAAGACGACGGTTGCAAAAGAACTGGGCAGAAAGATGAAGAAGGCTGGGATACTGAAGAGAGACAGGTTTATCTCCATAACGGGTGCCCAGCTGAAAGATAAATTTGTTGGATGGACTGCGCCAAAGGTAAAGGAGATTTTTGAGAAGAACGACATTATCCTCATTGACGAGGCATATTCTCTCACTAGCAATAACCACGGTGAGATAGATACCTTCGCACAGGAGGCGCTTGCTCAGCTTGCGATTGAGCTTGAGGAGCATAGTTCAGATAAGGTGGTAATCTTCGCCGGATATGGTGGAGATGTATCGGAAAGAGATAATAAGATGGAAGAGTTTCTAAGGGCTAATCCAGGAATTAAAAGTCGTATAAGTGCCTGTATCGTATTTGACTCATACAGTGGTGAGGAAATGCTCAGTATTGTTCATAGCATCGCTCATGAGAAAGGCCTGAATATGGTTCATACAGCAGACAATGAGATAGTCCATTACTTTAATGAAAGAAACAGGAGTGATACATTTGGAAATGGTCGAGAAGCACGTAATTTTGTTGACAGTACGCTGAAGAGAGTGGCAATGCGCTATAATCCATCGAAACCAGTCACAAAATCAGCCTGCACGATAACCAAGAGGGATATCCTTGAGACGCTTGACTGCCTTCGCCGGGAACCAGGTCGACTCAACCGTGTATCCAAATACGGTTTCTAGGTGTAAAGGGAACAGGTTCAGAATGCACATTAAGTGTAAATTAGGACAGGCTTAAAATGAACATAAGATGAAAAACAGGATCAATTTACATGATATGTATTTTGATCCTGTTATATTTATAGACTTTTTTCGTGAATATTCGATTAGTGATTAAGTTGATGATGTGGTTAATGATGTGGTTAATGATGTGGTTAATTCTTTAGTCGTTGCATCTGCTAATTCGGCTGGGGAGATGACCTTTATTACACTATGTTTTTGTATTGCGAATAGACATGCACTTTTAAATTCGATATTATTTATACTTGCTTGATATATCTGTCTTCCCTGGTCATCAAGTCTGTTTTCTACAGGTGAAAGTCTTATATTTTTTTCACCAAAATAATCAACGAGAATTGAAAGTGCGCCCGTTTCAAAAACGCAATTTATCAAATGATTTTTTTCATTTATAGACATCAGCGGGTGCTGTCTTCTATATTCAATTGATTTGAATTCACCTGTAGTTTCGTCAAAGAATGGCTTTAGTTCTTTAGGAATAGGATCTCTTTTTAAGTACACGGCAGACTGTGTTTTTTTTGAATGATTTTTTGAATGATCTTTTGATTGATTATATGATTCAGCCTTTTTAAGTTTTACATTCATGATTCGATCTACTCGAAAATGTGATGGCATATCATGCTCTGGATTTTTGCAGATTAGATAGTAGAATCCTCTGTCCCAGCAAAGGGCATACGGATCTAGAATATAAGGAGTTTCGCGTTTTTTGGTAAGTGCTGGTCTTTTGGTTCTTTTGTCAATAGAGTAAATTCCATATTCTACCTCAATCTTAAAGCCATTTGTTATAGCATCGTTTATTACCTTTATGTTATTTAGGATTTTTTTGTTTGAATTCTCAAGATGATAAAATGAAATCTCATCTGCTTTTTTTTGTTCTTCGTTTGTTTTTGTATTTTTAAAATATAGTAATTCAAGTTCTTTTTCTATTTTTCGTTCTGTTTTTTTGTTATGAGCTGCCTGATGTTCATAATCAAGAAAGAGATCATCATAAGTTGTAAGGACTTTCATTCTTGAGACAAGATATTTCTTCTCTTCATTGGTAATATAAGGATTTGAGATGATAATGCCTTCAAGCATATTAACTTCGCTATGGTTCAGAAGAGGTTCAAAATAATAGTGAGAAGGATTGATAAAGCCTTTTTTTTCTGAACGTTTTATGATACCACCAAAGGAGAAAATGAAGGTTTTTCTAAGGTTAGCAATCGTTTCCTTAAACCTGTCATATTCGTATTCTCTTTCGCTTACATCAAAATCAAATGCATATTTTTTCATGCGTGCATTAAGTAAAATATCATCGTCAGTACCATTTAGAATTGCAGTTATTGATTCTATATAATTGTCAAAGCTGTCCTTTTTAATATATTCAGAAGCATATATATTTGCTATGACTAATAATTTATCTCTGGATAATGGCTGCTCTTCTGTAGCGTGACATTTAAGGGCGCGAACAATTATTGGGAGTATATTTAGTGATACTTCATTTGGAATACTTGGAGTTCTTTTTTCATTTTCCATAGCCGTTCTCCTTCTAAAGTAGTTTTATATCAATCAGTTCTATATCAAGTAGTTTTATATCAATTAGTTCTATATTGATTAGTTCTATATTGATTAGTTCTATATTGATTAGTTCTATAT
>CACZRU010000145.1 GCA_902783605.1 uncultured Lachnospiraceae bacterium | reverse complement strand
TTTTCGTATAGTTTTCTGAAACACTTGTTCCAGATTAAGTCCCAGTTAATAATCACAACAAACAGAACTGAAGTAATAACTAGTGCAGCCGTCATACTTTTGACAATACTATTCTTAGGCTGATTTATAATAGCATTAAGACTCAGGAACCTTAAAAGAATAAGTAATACAGTTGTCATCATTACATCAGCAGCAACCATTGATGTATAGATAATTGCAGCAAGACTATAAACAGCTATCACTAATACCACTGGTGTATAGCGATTTACAACTTCGCCCCCCATAAATATATTTACATATAGAATGAAGAGCACATCAATCGCACAAAGGCAAAACAGATTGAGCAAAAAAAACTTCGATGTCAAAACCTTCTTTAACACTATGATAATTCCCGGTATACCTACCAAATCATATCTTCCCATGTTCTCGCCTCCAGCATAATTAATCAAACATATCTACTGTTCCTAAACATCCCATCATTGAATCAGATCCCTCAAATGAACCATCTTCATGCCTCTGACTCTTATATGAGATAGAATAAGTCTTAGTCTTCTCACTATTAACGCCATCCTCGCTCTTATGCATATCTTCTCTTGCAAAATCCGATGCAGAGTATTCACCTTCATAATCCGGAAGCTTAATCCACATCTTTAACAGTTCTTTATTCCCATTTCTAAGTCTATACACTTGTTCATTTTCGGAAATATAGTCCGGTCCAATAAGCTTCTTATACTTACCATTCTCCACTCTTTTACTTAATGGATTAAGCTCAGATTTGCACACAAGCTCAGATATTCTTTCTTTATTCTTTGTTCGATATGTCTTTATTACTGCAATAGGTCCGTCAACACCAGGAATATCAATATCAAGATTTTTACCTGCTCCTATAACAAACTTATCTTTAGTAACATCCACCTTGATTTCAGGATGTCCTTCACCACCAACTCTGTAAATAATTACTGGTCCACTAACAATCGAAGTTCTTCCTATGTTATTTCCAAATTCCTTTCCCGCCTTACTAATATCATCTCCAAAACCTTTTCCAACCTCGGCCATTTTTCTTCCAACGGATTCACCCATCTTATCGTTCTTATTCATAATGCAGTTGATAAGCAAGATACCACAAAGCACAACGATCACAAGAATAAGCCCTGTTAAAATAATGATAGTTAAAGTATTCATATTCATTCCTCTCTTTCTTTTCATATATGGTTTTATTATTTTTCTAATAATAAAATACCGTATATCTGAAAATAGATGAATGAACCCATTTTTTAATTATGTCAAAATCGATGATTATTTCCTTTTCAGCATTTTATATATCCTATTTTTTATCCCCTCCCATGAATATTCAGGCCCTCCGATAGAGTTATCATTATCATCATCTAGTAGAACCTCTCTATACGACATACGCAAACTATTAAATCCTTCTGCTTCGACACCATACTTACAATATCCCGATGAATTTTTATCTTTATCATCAACAAAATCTGCATTATCTTCCAAAAACAAGAACATAATATTAGATAAATACTCTTGCATTTCTCTTAATTCATGTTTTTCTCGATTAATATTCAAGTTGTTTTTAAATCCATTATCGAACCACATATAGGTATTATGTTTCAATTTACCTATATAATATCTGCCTGTCATGACCAAATACATATACGATGCAAACAACCTCAGCTTTGTTAATTCATCTTGATTCTCTTTAAAAATCCGTGAATTCTTATCTATTTTGCCTCCATAATTTCCAAACAGTGCAAACTCTTCATAATAAATATCTTTAGAATACCTTTCTCCACACTTACTATTTATTTTTTCAACCGCACTCTGGTTGTCTTGAACCATATCATTTAAAATAAATCCATCCTTTAAATAAATCTTCCAATCACTTTCCGAACAAAAATCCACTGGAGTTAAAAACAATATTCCATTTTGATGTTGCCTATAAACAATATCCAACAAATGCTCCAAAAGTATCTTATCTTTAAATCTCCCATAGCACTCTTCAATATAATGATGCACAATAAGAAGCACCATCAATTTCTCTTTTGTGCCCATTGCATAATACTCAGGATATCTCATAGGTATACGATCAGGATCACACTTTTCCGAAATCAATTTTTCTTCTTCCCGCTGATACCACTGAACAGTTCCTATAAATTCTTTATTTTCCTCATCAATCTTATAATAGCTTTCTATATTATCCTCATCATCCGAAAGCCCATAATACTGAGCATATTCTAAAATTTTATTGATTCTTTCTCTTGTAGTCCTTAATCTTAAACAAAGATTCAGCAGCCAATTCCTGGATGGAATCGAATTATTCATCAGTTTTCTATATGACTCCTCATACGACGGGAGAACCATACGAATTATTGTTCTAATGTCGGACTCCTTATAAACAATAGGATACTTCATGTCTTTATTTTTGCTAGCATCTTCTAATTCTGATTTCAATCTTTTTTTAAAGACATTACTAATATAATAATTCTCTCTATATTTAATACAATATCCCACCATATCCTGTATATTATTAACAGCTTCAAAATCATCCTCGTTCATATTAGAAGTAACAGACTCAACCGCAATTTTACTTTCTTTTTTATATTTCTTCTTTTCTATTTCCTTAGATGAAATAATATTATTAATAAAGTCCATATCCTTATCTGTTAATTTGAGTTTGTTATTATGTTCACATTCCTTTAAATTCCCTCTCAAAACATGATCTAAATAATATTTTTCCATATCATCAAGAACAGACTCATTAAGACTTTTTTTCTTTGTATAAACCTTTTCTTCTCTTTCCAGCGATATTAGATACCTTAGTATTTTTGAAATATTAACTATATACTCATTGTCATCTTTATAGTATGAATGCCACTCAATGTCTTTAAATGATATAACTCCCCTTGCCGCCACTCGAAGAAGATAATGTTCAATATTTCGAGAATATAGTTCTCTGTACCCATACTGTTTAAGCTTCTCTATGGCATAATCAAGCCTATCCCGTCTTATAGAATTTTTAATTATCACCTTTCCATCTTCATCACAAAGACAGTCCATATAATGATCAAATTCTAGACATGCCAGCTGTACAATATAGGCAATATTCCTAGAAAAGTCATTTTCAATCCCCGTATTTTTAACCCAACTCTGTACAGTATTAGACGTTACCTTTCTTACTCTACTCTTATTCTCGTTTTGTTGTTTTTCATTTTTCTTTTTATCTTTATCTTCATTATTTTTTTCATTTCTAAATAAAGAATAAACACTCTCATCAAGAGACTTTTTATCACAATCTTTATTATCTCCAGACTCTCCTTCATTTCTATACCATTTATACAATATACTTCTTACCCACAGAGAAAATGATAAATGCACATAGCTTTTTTCCCGAAAACTTGTTTTTATAGAATTTATTATTACATTGGTAACATTCTCAAAAGCTTTTCTTATATCATCACCCGAATATTCTGTTGCCGAAATAATAGCAGTATACTCCAGATAGGTATTATCCCAATCCGCAGTGCAGTAATAATTAAGTATATTGGAAACATATTCTTTACGTTTTGCACCTATATTCTTTTTCTCATCATTTTCTTTTTCAGATACCTTATTGTCATTATCATATTTAAGGCAAGCTAAATACGCAGTTAAATAAAGAACATATGGATTACCAGTTAGTTTATTGATAGAATCACTGATACGTATTATTTTGCCATCCTTATATCTTAAGAAATATGGTTTCATTCCTAATAATTCTGGCAGTTCATCTAATAATTTTTGATCTGTAATATTGAGTTCTTCTATCACTTGATTTTTCCATTCCGATAACAGCATATATCTTCATCTCCTTATGGTCATTTATTGCCATCCTTGCCATCTTCATTATCTAAAATTTCATTTTTTAACTGGGTAAGCACTTCTCTAATTCCGTCAATTGATTTTTTCATTTGTTCTTTATACAACACTTCTCTAGAAATAAGACGTCCAAGTTTTCCAGATGGTTTTTGAATATATGTCCCATTTTTATTTATTAAGCCCTTCTCAATCAATTCTTCTATCAGCTCTTCAAGTTCCTCTTCTTTATGGTCAGCACAATCAATCTCTGCCTCCACCTTATTAAAGACTACTTGTTTTCCGTCAGTTTTTTTCAGATTTTCCGTTTGGATAGGGATATCCCCATCTCTTTCATTAGCCGCTTTTAATTCACTCAGTTTATCGTCTGATTCTTTTGGTTGTTGATTAGCTTTTCCTTTATCTTCTAAACCATTTTGTACTTGTTGCAGAGCTTCTTCACGTTCCTTAATCAGCTGCTCTTTTTCAAGCTTCAAAAGCTCAATAGCAGCATTTGCTTTGGAAAGCTGATCTTCCAGGTCTGCTTTATCTTTTTCTAACTCCTTTATCTTTTCATCAGAATCATCTTTATTATTTTTGTTAATTCTATTATTAAGACTTGTTACATAACTTGACCTTTGATAATCTGCTGTACTATAGACTTCGTTGCACTTAGCCAATAAATCCTTAGCCTTTTTCATCCATTCTCTTTTATTCATTGTCGCACTTGAATTAAGCAAAGAATTAACTCTTTCAGACATTTTAATTTCATCGATCATTCTTTTTACATTTACAATATCTTCATCAAAAACCAAGTGTTTCTCTATAACATCTTCAGAAATATCATTCTCGACAATAAATCTATAGAAATCATTATCCTCAATTCTTCTGTATAGATTCTCCCTTAGTTCAACACTTATTCTATCTCCACCAAACAATCTATTACTGCTTAATTGTGTTATTTCTATAAATTTTATGCAGACATTAAAATCGATATCCTGTATATCTTTTTTCAAATACTCTTGATATAGTCTCTCTATAATTCTCTTGCTGAAATCAATATAATTCCCAAAATTATCTTTTATATTACTTAGAATTGAAACACTTTCTCCATACATAAATGCATACCATGTATTAAAGAGAAAACACTTATACCTATCATCCGTATCCGAATAGTTTTCTATATCGGCCTGTTTTGAATAAATTGGATTATTATGGATTACTTCACACACCTCATAAAAATAGTCCCCCATATCATCTTTTTCCAAGTTTAAAATATCCCAAACAGAATATTCCTTTCTATTAATTCCAGCACAAAAATATACTTTATGATGCACCGATTTAGTTTTATTCCAAGTTGTTACAATTATTCGATTTAACAACCCTGCAGAAACAACAGACGCCGGATCATTTGCCAGACCACACACTCTTTTGATCAGATCATCTGATATTTCCTCATCATTCAATTTATCTACTATAATGTCCCCTATCACTTCTTCATTAATAGAAATAAATTCACCATCTTCACGATCTGGAGACGCGCATAATAGCAAGAGATCCTCAACACTGCTTTTTTTCCAGCCATCTATAACTTCATTGTTCTTAACTTCCAGGACATAATCATCATATTTATTTATCAATTCATTACTTATCTCGGTTCTTTTCATATCAATCCACACATCAAATGTGCTGATATTTTCATTAAATAAATCCCTGGAGTAATTCTTAAAAACATCAAAAATAGTCTCAAAATATAAATTAGACAGTCCATTTTCCATTTCACTTATTTCAGTTAAAATGAACCCGAAGTCCTCATTCATTCTATAAATAATATTTTTTTGAATTAATGAATACCATTCTTCCTTTAACCCATATTCAATAAAATAATTTGAAACATAGGTTCTCTCGACATTTTCAAAATCAAAATAAACAGAAATAGCTTTCTTCATGACCTTTTCAAGCTGATCTTTTCTAGTTACAGCATAACCATATTCCTGAATAAAACGAAGAACACCCTCTGTTTTAAGTCCGTATATTTTATTATCAATTAAATCTTCTGAAAAAATCCCTCTGCAAATTGTTTTTCTCATCTCAAATGGAAGCGCATCCTTTTTAATCGAAAAGGATTCCCAGTCATACGATAAAATATCCTTAAGAATAATCTGTGCATTTTGCAGCAAAAGGCCATCTTCCATATGTTCATTACAACTGAGTGCTTTAACTATCACATTAGTCCATAAACCATCAGCATTTGGAAGTTTTTCAAATTTTCGAATATTTTCCATAAGGAATTCTCTAGTATCAGATGATGTTGATGCCATAGCAATAACACCATCAATATTTCGATTGTATCCCTTTTCTATCTCTTCAATTGTTATTACATCTGATTCATCTAATTTCGAACTATAATATGCTTTATTTATTGATTGAATGGTAATATTCGAAGGATCAATACCTTGTATAAGCGAAGACATTAACTCCCTGTATGAATCCAGTGATTCAAACATTCTATGTGAGAGTTCCAAAAATACATCTAAACCACTAAATGATTTTAACGAATTTAAATTTATAGAATTGTCTATTAACTGTTCCTCTTCCGAAAAAACAAACCTTGCCAATCCCACATTATCGTGGGTATTAACTGCATAAGTAATTTTTTTAATATACTCTCCATACTTATCACCAAATCCAGATATTAAGCAGGTGGCAATATAGATTAGATCTCTGGCCGAATTACTGAGCCCCTTCTGCAAGATCATTTTCTTCGGTGGAACTATTAGCAGCTGTGCATCCTGGCCTAAAACCACACCCAATATTTTGCTTATGAAAACTGCCAGTTCCTTTTCATCAAAATACATCGAGACTAATTCTCGAATCATATTTTCTGAGTAAATGCAAGGCACTTCAACAGGCTCTAAAGTAACAGCCTTTCTGTGGTACTCTCCATTCTCTTTTTCAAAATACCGACTATAATATTCTTCGTACCCAATAAGAAATTTACTATAATCCCCTAGAACCTGTTCCTTATCTAATACATTTGAGGTTTGAGGAATCATAAGCTGAATCAATCTATTATTAACGCCACCACCATACCAATTTGGTTCCGGCCCTACCTTCGCAACATAAAAGCAATTCAAAGAATTCGAGTACAATAAGAATTCAGCGCTTTTTCCACTTATTTCAGTCTTAAAACGCGCACCTAGTTTCATGCACTCTTCTATAAACGATCTATTATTATCACTTGAAAAAGCAATCCCCTGCCCCTCTTTTCCGAAGAATAGATCTTTTCCTCTCGAATAAAAAGCTATATCGTATACCATAAAATCCTATCAACACCTTTCCTGAATATCACTCAGTCAATAATACAGAAATACACTTAAATAATGCATCACCTATTCTATACGGAATCCAATCAAAATCATCTGGATCATATTTATTCTCCATATTTTTTAATTCTTCCTGTAGCTTCATAAGTTCTTTTTTCATTTCTTCATTTTCTTTATTTTCATCTTTCTCTAATTCTTTTGTCAGATTATCAACTTCTCTTTGTCTTTTTGCCAATTCCTCCGCTTCATCACTAAATGAACCCGAACTAACTAAGCTCCAATGAATATTTTTCTGTTTTTTACGTATATCCTCTATATTTTTCTCTGTATCATTTCCAAAAATACGCTTTGTCACAAGTAAATCTTTTATTTTATCACTTCTTCCAGAATCATCTTTCACATTAAAAGATGGATTATCATCTTTTAAATCCCCTTTTATATCCAATAATTCCTTAAATTCTTCTTCACCAGCCAACATATCTGCTTTCGAAATAATACCTTCAAAGCACTTATTATTTATAACTACACCTTTTTTTCCACCTTCATTTTTAACTACATTTTTAATTGTTTTGTATATTTTGAATATTTCTCTTGATTTAACACCGTTATATTTTGTTATTAAATCCTCTCCTTTTATTGAAAGATTTTTGCCTTTAGCCTTCGCCTGTAAATCCCCCTGTTCTTCTAGGTTCAATAATTCATAAGTTGGAATTAAAATATCTGCAGGAAAGAACACAAAATACGCATATGCATCAATTATTTGCTGGATAATATATGTATCTTTACTATGTTCTATATTTTTAAAATTCTCACCGGGATAATCAAAAAGCCCTATAGTAAAAATATCCTTATAACTATCGTCTATTATTTTTCTGACATTGATAAAAACAGGCGTAGGAAGTTCACTAGGAGGAGTCTGAACAGTTGGTATTCCACTTGTTAATAATTCAACATTCCTACCCCAATATGCATATACAGGATCTGAGTTATCAAATTGGTTGTAATCAGTAACCAATTCAATCTTCGCTCCACCAATATCGTCTTCAAACACACCTTCCTCTATCCCAGCAAGAACAGCAGAGGTATATGTGGTTTTTCCACTATGGGTACCTCCAATCATAACTATTCTTTTTATGTCACTGTCATTTTCTATAAATCCCGTTGGAAGTCTCATGCCACAACCCGTACAACATGGGAACACATCTATATAATCCGTAGATCTTTTATTAATCTCATATGAAATTCTTTTATAACCATTACCATCTGAAAAAATATTTCTCTTTAACACCATCAACTTATTATCTGTCTGATTATTTTTTCGTATAAAATAAATAAGTTCATTAAATTTTTTCAAACCGTTTTCTTCATCCGAACTGATCAAGTAGTATCTTGTCCTGTTAAGATCGGTATGAACTCTTCTGCTCATCCCATCAAACACACCAGATCCGATCAGCTCGTCTATGCTTCCCTCTTTTATAAATGAATCCGCTCCTTTTAATGGATTATTATCGTCCCCAGAAAAAAGAATTGTTTTCGTCTTAATATCGTTCCAATTATAATTATCTCCAACAATCGATAATTCAAATGAGAGATTATCCAATGTCATTGTACAATATGGACATCTCTTGTGTTCATATTTCTTATAGAACACCTTAAGCTCTTTCTCATCCTCATCAATATACTGGGATTTAGAGCCACTATTCCTGCCAGCCTCTTTCACCTGTATAGTGGTATCCGCTTTTTCTTTGTCTTCACCTTTATCTTCTCCTTTATCTTCTCCTTTATCTTCTCCTTTATCTTCATCCCTGTCCTTATCAGAATTATTGACCTCAACATCTACCTGTTCAAAATCTTCACCATCTTCCTCAATAACTCCAAGTGTATTTTTTATCCCCTCAATCTGCTCATTAATAGCATCTATAGATTTATATATTTTTCTTCTTTTATCGCTTTCTAATGTCACATCCGAGAGAGAATCAGAGAGTTTATTTCTCTGTTCAATATACTTGTTTAAAAGAAGCTTTAAATCACTTATATTTCCGTTATCATTTGTTCCCATAGCTATTAATCCTCCTCAAACCTTTTAAGCATATATGTCAAATTTCAGAATTTTTAAGTCATCTCAACCTCATTTATCTTAATGAATTATTACCATTTAAGCCTAAAAACCTTGTTAATTATATCACATTTTGCACTTCTAATCATTTATATTTTATGCACATTATCCAAAACCACCTAGTAATATTCAACATATAACAGCTTATCCATGACACCTCTCGGCGCCATGGACAGCTCTTGTTACTGCTAAATTTTGGAGGTATTATTAGCAATATGAAAACAATGGTTTATTTATAGCAAAGCATCCCGCTGTTATTCTCATTAACCCTCGAGAAGAGCAGTTTATTCTCCGGCTTGATCTTAAGCTCATTATTCTTGCCATTATAAATAGAACCAACTGATATCTCGCCAAGGTCACTCTTCCCTTCGTTATTATAGATACACATTCTGCAAACCTTCTTTGTGCCAGGAGATATATTCTCCTTCTTATAGTCTTCAATCTTTGAAGCATATGCTGCATGTCCATTTGCATTACTTAGCTTGTCACATCCTGCACCATCTACCTTCGCATCAAAGAATTCAATCTCCGCGTTTTGATTAGTCTTATTTTCTACTAATAGTGTCAGATAATAATATCCATCATCTGTATAGTACTCATAATCAAGATAAGAAACCTTAATATCGTCTGTATCTAACACAACATCCGGTTTTGAATAAACATTCATTTCTTTTGCCACTCTGTCACCAGCAATCATTGAATAGTTAAGCATACAATCGGTATATGTTGACACTTCCGGGTTATCATCAGAAAGATTATCTACACTGATTCCAACACCTAATTGAGTCCATACTCCAGTATCTGCCGCAATATATTTGCATATATCATCCCAAGGACCAAGCCCAAGATCCTTGCCTTCAATAGTGTATGACAGAACCACACTCTCTCCGCGATTAACCCTGTCTACAACATAATTGTATTTTAGATTAAGATTATCATTATCTACATCTACCCTGATTCCATTAATTACAAAATAATCCGCCTTCACGTTATACTCAGCATTACTATCGTTCTGAACCACAATATTTATCTTCAATGCATCTATTTTTGATCCATCAGTTTCGCTATAAAACAAATGTCCAAGATTCACACTATCTAGCTTGACATTTAGATCATCAGCATTATAAAGATTTTTACCAAAATAAATATAATCATCTTTTGTAAAGTATGCGCCATCATGAAAATCCAGTTCTGACATTCCAGTCAGTTCATTACTTCCCTGTTCTATACCTGCTTGTCCACTTACTAATTCATTACTCTTTGCAGCATCCTTTGCCTTTCTTTCCTTTTCTTTAGTTTTCTCCTTAGACACTCCAAGAATAATCACCATAACTATTAGAAGCATAGTTGCTACTCCAAGCATGATTCTTACCACCTTTATTGCGGAACCACCGCTGAATAGATTTGACATTGTTTTCTTCATAAGGCATTGCCCTCCTTCATTTTTTAAATATTTACACACTTCTTTATTAAAGCCTCATTGCTTTTATTCCCTTGATGAATGCTCCATCACAATTTCGCATTCCTTTGTGACGATAATATCTTCAAGCTTTATGGTACGATTAAGTCTAAGTTCAAATAGCTTTGCAAGATTGATAAGATTATCTATTGATGGTAAGCTTCCACCTTTCTGCCACTTATATATCGCTTGAGGAGATTCAAACTTTAAAGCATCCTGAATATCTTTCACCGACATCTTCGCTTCCATTCGAAGTTCATAGATTCTTTTTCCAGTTTCTAGCGTATCTATCATCTGCATATTCATTTCTATCCCCTCCTCTATTCCTGCTATACTAATGTTTTAACATATCCCGTATCAATTAGACATGAACCCATTTTTTCAAAATATAATTAAGTCACCTTGATATATCATTTTGATATATTAAAATGTTCTATATGACATAAAAAAAGGAAGTAGCAAAGCGCCACTTCCTTATTTACGTTATATATTTATAGTGAAGCACCAATTATTTTAAAAATCCTATCCGCATCCTCCTTATCTATCTTATTCTCACCCAGTATTCCGCTTAGGTTATACAATTTCCTGCCCCTTACATCTGATGAAAGGTTGTCATCAACCTCAAAAATGTTATTGATAAATGATACATTTACAATCCTGTCCTCATAATATTTATATGGAGACTCATAATCATCTTTTCTATATATTCTTACTTTCATAAACATAAACCTTTCCTCCCTATACATTAATATTTATAAATAAAATCCATCACTTACTTCAATTCCGTCGTCCACATCAAATCCTGAATCAAAGTATAATCCCTGATCGACCATTCCTGTATCCTCTCTCTCTTTGAACAATTGCAGTCTTGGAAGTTTGAACTGTCTTTTCTTTTTGATCACACGTCCATCAAATAGCGGAATCAGGAACAATGCTATCATAATGAAGATCCAGAAGAAGGATGAATCTGAAATAACCATACCTAGTGAAGCAATAAGCACCAGCTTCCAGAAATGTTTCAGCTGTCTATTTATATAAGGCTTGTACATAAACATATATGTAACTAGAAGGTGCATCGCTATACCTATGAGCGAAAGAAATATGAACTGCATTATTCCCAGCAGGACTCTGTGATCATCCACCAGGATAACCGGTACCAGAAGGCATCTGTTTACCCTCTCGCCTATTAATATTTTATAAGCAGCATTTATGTAGTAATCTGAAGGCACTTTACAGATGTGGCCTCCCGATCCCTTTGTAATTCTCCTTATAAATCCTGAGTCAGTTTTTGAACCAAGACTTATAACATCTATGCTGACTCCAAGCTTATTACATTCACTTAATATATAGCTTTCATCCACTGGTATGTTAGACATTCCGTCTGTGAGAAGGAGTATCTTACTATTACCACCTCTTACTCCTGCTTCTTCCTCTTGATACATCATTACCGCTCTCTTAAGAGCTATATCAATATCTGTACCGCCACCCGAAATCACATTTAGATTACCATTGATGTAATTCTTGTATTTTGCATCCATTTCCTGGATTGAACTGTCGAAAAGAATCTTATCATCAAATCTGACGAGTCCAACCCTTGCACCATTTCTAAGGTTGTTATTTATTTCTGAAACTGATGAAAGCCTATAGTTTTGTGGATCATTTCCATACATTGAACCACTGTCATCAATAACGTAAACCAACTCATCAGGTTTTCTAAGTACATCCCCCTTAAACTGGATTTCATATATAATCTCTAAAACACCAGCAAGTACTCCGACTATCAAAGCCGCTATCAGGGAATAGAGAAGCATGTACTTCCAGGAAAGCAGATGGTTATCTGGTCTAATACGCTTTAGAAGGATCTCTATGGTTCCACAAAGCAGAGAATACATAAGCATCATGGAACCAAAGAGAACAAACAGGAGTACACAGTTAGGAATTGGTTCTAGGTATAGTGGAGAAAGAACATTTCTCCACATCATGTACCCATAGATAAGTGTGAGCACCGCCGGCAGTGCCAGTTCAAAATAGTATCTCACCTTGACCTTTGTAAATAAATTCCTTCCCATAACATCACCCTTCCAGAAAATCTGGATTTTCCTTTCTTTATATAAGATCTCCGTACTTAATCAAACAACCCAGCATACTACTTATTAATCTCATTAAAAAATGGTTCTGCTGCAGCACTTGATACTGTAGAGATATAAACAACTCTGTTCTTCTTTCCTTCATCCTCAATGAAGGATCCATCGTCTGTTGTATCTTTATGCTTATAAGGATTCAGCTCATATCCAAGAGGGAACACCTGTATCCTTGAAGAATCAAGCCCGAGAGATACTAGACTATCTCTCACTGTCTCGGCTCTGGCCTCTGCCAGTGTCATCAGTTCATCCTTTGTACCTGCACTGGCAGTTGATGCAAACACCGCTATGGTTTCTCCTGAATTATTAGCGGCCCAGTTTACTATAGGGGTAAGCATTTCTGTAACCTCCCCCTGGGAAGACAGGTATTCAGCGCTTCCAGCCTTGAAGGACAGTGAAGATCCCTCAGGAAATTCAATGTACCCTGTGCAGAGGTCAAATTCCTCCGCAACCACCTCTTCTGGTGTAATAGCACTATATGCATTATTGGATCCATTAGTAGCAACTATGCTTACTTCTGGAAGTGTTCTCTTGAAATCAAGATCAACATCTCCACTTGGTGTATCTGTCTGAACCAAACAGTCATCAACACCACATCTGCTGAAAATCTCTGTGTAAAGGGCCTCCATGCCCTCTCTTTCAGCATTTGAAGGTTCTCCCTGTTCAAGTCCAGGAGCGACATGGCCCATTCCATAAAGATTAACTGTAATTCCTGTCATTCCAGTCTTCAGCTCTTTATTAGTTATTAGGTTGTCAACTACACCACTTACATTTATGTTTGCAAGACCACCCTCTGTCATATTGAGAGGATTACATGTATTAAGGAAGGATGACACAACCACGATGTTCTTCTTGGTGTCATCTCCATATGCACTCAGTTCATCGAATGCGATATTCATAGCTTTGATAAGATTAAGTTCACCATCATCTGGTGTAACTCCCTCCATACACTCCACTACCTTCTTCGCTTCCTTGCTGAAGTACTTCTCGTTACTGCTCTTAGATGCCAGCTTATCTTTTCCTTCAGATACAAATGTATCAACCACTCTAGGATTGCTGTCGGCTGCGATGATAATAGCAGTGCTTCCCTTAGCCATGAAATTCTGAGCAATGGATTCAACAAACAGCTTCTCATAGTCATAAACTGGAGCGAACTTAGTATTGTCGATAATATACGCTGAAACCACCGCTGTCTCTTCTGAAGCAGAGAAGGACATTGAATCGACACCTCCATCATTAGTGAGAATACCTGTCAGTCCATCAGAGGTTCCCAAAGAGCCATCTCCGCACGCATTCAAATTTGCGATCATTGCAAGTCCAAGTGTTGCTACTACTACATTCTTCATAATCTTATTAATCATTTTCTTCATAACTCTATTCTCCTTATAAT
>CACZRU010000144.1 GCA_902783605.1 uncultured Lachnospiraceae bacterium | reverse complement strand
TAAAGAAAAGAATTATAGAAAGGTAATATAAAGGTAATAGAAAATGAAGGTAATACTAATACAGGATGTTAAATCACTTGGTAAAAAAGGCGATATAGTTGAGGTTAATCAGGGATACGCAAGAAACTTTGTTATTCCTAAGAAGCTTGGAGTAGAGGCTACTCCAGAAAATATGAATGATCTCAAACTTAAGAATAAGAACGATGAGAAGATTGCTGCTGAAAATCTTGCAGATGCTCAGGCATTAAGAGACAGCTTGAAGGATAAGAAGATTGTGGCTTCCATGAAGGTTGGATCAAATGGAAAGACATTTGGTTCTATTTCAAGTAAGGAAATAGCTGAACTGATAAAGAAACAGCTGGGAATAGATGTTGATAAGAAGAAGATAATACTTAATGATCCTGTTAAGGCGATAGGTGGTTATAATATTGGAATTAAGCTTCATCCACAGGTGACAGCTGAGCTTCTTCTTGATGTTGTTGAACAGAAATAAATGCGAATATTGGAGAAGGGGTATAATTAATGTCAGAGGAAAATATAATAAAGAAGATTCCTCCTCATGATTCGAATGCGGAACGAAGTGTCATAAGTTCAATGCTTATGGATAAGGATGCAATATCAGAGGTAGGATCTATGCTATTAAAAGAGGATTTCTACAACCCACAGTACGGAATCCTTTTTGAGGCTATAGTAAAGTTATATAACGAGGGCAGACCTGTAGACGATACTGTGCTTGGAGATAAGCTCAGAGAGATGGGCGCGCCTGAAACAATAAGTAACCTGGGGTTCCTGGGCGAAATACTTGCAAGTAATGCTACGGCAGCATTTGCAAAGGAATATGCAGAGATTGTTAAGGAAAAGTCATATTCCAGAAAACTTATAAAGCTGGCGGATACAATAACAGCTTCTGCTTTTGAGGGCAGAGATGATATTGACAATATCATGGAAAATGGTGAATCAGAGCTGTTTGCGCTTATGCAGCAGAAATCTGGCACCAAGGATTTCGAATCTATCGATCATATTCTTTCAAATGTTGTCAGTGAAATAGAAAAGAATACAAAGAATAAGGGCAAGATAAATGGTCTTAGAACTGGATTTACTGATCTGGATAATGCTCTTACAGGTCTTCATGGAGGAGAGCTTATACTTATAGCAGCTCGTCCGGCCATGGGAAAGACCGCATTTGTTCTTAATATAGCTAATCATGTAGCTCTTGAAGAAAAAGTTCCTGTAGTTATGTTTTCGTTGGAGATGACCAGTGAACAGCTTGTAACAAGACTTGTTGCTGTAAATTCAAGGGTTGAAGCACAGCATCTTAAGAATGGTGATATTACTGTTGATGAATGGCTTAAGATTATAGAAAGTACAGATGAAATGTCAGGGGCTCCACTGTATATAGATGACAATTCTGGTATTACTCTTGGAGAACTTAGAACAAAATGCAGAAAGCTTGCTCAAACAAAAGGACTTGGACTTATTATCATTGACTACCTTCAGTTGATGAATGCCAGCAAAAAGGTGGAATCAAGACAGCTGTTTATTGCTGAGGTATCCCGTGCGCTTAAGGGACTGGCAAAGGAATTGGATGTTCCTATCATAGCTCTCTCACAGCTGAACAGAGCAGCAGATTCAAGAACGGATCATAGACCGGTTCTTGCAGACCTTCGTGAATCTGGAGCTATAGAGCAGGATGCGGATATAGTTATGTTCATTTATAGAGATGATTACTATAATCCAGATACAACAGAAAAACCTGGCATTGCCGAAATCATCGTAGCTAAGCAGAGAAATGGTTCAACAGGAACTATTGAGCTTGTATGGATGGGCAATATTACCAGGTTTGCAAATCTTAGTTATGAATCAACATCAGCTTCTTCAGGAGCTGATCATCAGTCATAGAATATATATTATCGATAACCCAGATGTGCATTTCTTTAGCTCTTTGCTTAAAGAAAGCACTACCACTGGAGGTTTCATCGCAAGGAAGGGCCATGATAAGGACTTTTCTTGCGTATTTGCCTCCGAATCTGTGGGTTACAGTTTCTAGTTCGTGCAGAGAATTACTGCTGGCTTTTCCACTTTTACAGGAAATGAAGATAGGTACGCATGCCTGCATGAGTATTACATCTATTTCATTTATTGTATCGTAGCTGGCATTCATGTAACGTTCATAGTCGGAAGCAAAGTTTTTCTTTTCTTCTTCGTCTTTATCTCCATTCCAGTCTATCATGGCGCCAATTATTTCATCAGAAAATGTGTCAGGCCTTCTAGATGCAACCTCATAGACATGAAGTTCTAGAATGTTTCCTGTTTTTGTGACGATGTGCTTTATGGAATCACTTTTAAATCTGAATTTTATTCTCTTGTTATCTGTGTGAAAATCTCTCAGCATTCCCTTATCGTTAAGTTTGTAGAATAGAATAGAAGCCTCGCCCAGTGCAGATTTAGGAAGAGAGTAATGTTCAGATTCATCTGCAGGAAATGATTTTATAACATCTTCAATAATGGAGCAGTATTTATTCCATTTGTGTCGAAGATTCTTTGCAATGTCCCAGATGGTTCTGATATCAGCTTTGAAATCCTCAGTAAAACTCCAGGTGCTGTAACTTCCGGTTTGTCTTGTAAGTGTTCCACCATGGAGTATGATATTTTCTTTAACAGAAATCTGAATATTGTCGCGGTGCTGTGTAGGGGCTTCGCCAGCTTTCATACTAACTTCAACACCAGTATAAGGGTCGATTCGGAGCGTATTGAGTTTCCTGCCTGCGCTGATATAGCCAAAAGCTATAAGGATCATCTCTCCGCCTCCTGTTAATTCGTAGAAGGCATCAGGATATTGATCAGCAATATCTGACAGTGCGCTGATACATTTCTCTAAGTCGTCTCTCGGGAGTTCAATGAATTCCAGTTCGGTTTTTGGTGATTTTAGTTTTGTAAATGCTGTCAGACTTTCGATCTTTCTTGTCAGCATGGTTGATTTGTGTCCAAAGAAGATAAGTTTGTCAGGTTTATATTGAAGCAGGCACATTACGTTTTCCAAAGCTTCATCAGAAAAGAATTCTACATAAACACCACCAGTTGTCCCCATAATTACAACCTCCATTTGTTATTTTCTCTTAAGCCGCAGTTGTGTGAATAATTAAATCCTGTGATTTAAATCCTATGATCTAAATCC
>CACZRU010000143.1 GCA_902783605.1 uncultured Lachnospiraceae bacterium | reverse complement strand
GCCATCTGCTCCTTAACCTCATTCTCATATCGAGGCATTTCTTTTCCTAGAAGCTTTATCTCACCGCTATCCCATTTGATTATATTAAGTAATGAATTTATAGTCGTGGTTTTGCCTGCACCGTTCTGTCCGATAAAGCCCATAATACTTCCTTTCGGAACTTCAAAACTCACGTTGTCCAGCGTGAACCCATCATACTTCTTAGTAAGATTCTTTATCTCTATCGCATTCTCAAAATCCATACTAACCTCCATATTAGGATTGTATATATCTGATATATACAATATACTACCCATATATACACTTGTCAAGAAACAATTTGTTTTTTATCATCTTAAATATATAGACATATCACGATATAATATGTCTATATAAAGAATTAGGAGGTGATAACATTGTTAGCAGTTCAAGAAGTTATAAGACCATCAGCAGATTTAAGAAATCATTACAACGAGATATCAAAGCAATGCAGAGAAAACAAAGAAGCTGTAATTATCACAGTAAATGGAAGAGGCGATACTGTATCCCTATCTTATGAAGAATATAAACGAATGAAAGCCAGAATTGAATTATTAGAAATACTTGCTGAAGCAGATGAAGATGTGAAGTTTGGAAGAGTTGCTCCTATCAAGGATACATTTGACGACTTGAGAAAACTACTAAAGGAGGAAACCTGATTTGAAATATAAAGTGCTTCGAACTGACACAGCAGATTCTCTAATTCATAACATCATTCTATATATTGCAGAGTATTTTGGAAATGAAGTAGCTCTGGAAAAACTTGAAGAACTTGAAGAATCAATCAATAAACTAGGTGATAATCCTGATATCGGAGAGGAACCAAAGTATTCCATTTTAAGACGTCAAGGATATAAGGTTTTAATACTAAAAAAAGACTTGGTCTTTTATAAAGTAGATGAAGAAAAGAGAATCATAACAGTATACACTTTTGTTGATCAACGGCAAGATTATTTGAGCATCATTAGAGGACTATAAAAATAGTGCAAGTGGGAATAACCCACACTTGCACTATTTTTCCATATAGACAAAAATCAGTTCATTAGTAATTGTTTCTTGCTTGAACTTCTTAAAACCGTTTTTCTCATAAAGACGGATATTATCTACACTTCTCGTACTTGTAAATAGCTCATATCTTTTGTAAGGATAATACTTCTGAATCTCATTTAAAAGCTTTGTTCCATGGCCCTGTCCTCTAAAGTCTGGATGAACCATAAGCTTTCCGATATATGCAGTTCCATCTTTTTCGTAAGCTCTTACTGAACCAATAATCTGTCCTATCTCACCATCTTCAGGCAACATTTTTAAAATAATACCGTTATTATATTCCTCTATAACTTCCTCCAATGTTTCTTTAAGTGGAGGTATATCATCTGTGCCAAACAACGACGCTTCACTTTTATAAGCAATATACTGAAGTTCAAGGATTTCTTTTAAATCTTCAATTTCTGCCTTTACGATTTTCATAGTTGGTCTCCTTATAAAAAAAAAATTTCTCAGTGAAGCCCCACACTTATTATGTATGTGCTACTATAGAATGATTCTGTACACATCCGTATTATGTCATTCCATTTATATTTTCACTATTTTTCACAGAAGAATTCCACCTGTTCTCCCAGTGGCCCATAACAAAAAGCCATTCTAGCCCTGCACTCTGGATTTGACGGAATTAAGATATCATTTGGTTCTATAAACACTTCATAACCTGCTTTCTTTACTGCGTCAACAATTTCGTCTACATCATCAGCAGCGAATGCTATATGTCTTATGGCACCTTTATCTTTTATTCCTTCACCATTACAAAACACTTCAATCAATGCATTTCCTGCATCAATCATTATTCCACCGTTCCATTCTCTTTTCAGCTTAAATCCCAAAAGCCTTAGATAAAAATCCTTCACTTTATCAAGCTCTTCTTGAGAATTACATTTCATTGAATAGTGATGTATTCCTGTAACCATCTTTCATTACACTCCACTTGTAAAAATAAAAAAAACTATAAGCCCAAAGCTGCATCCAATCCATAGAACAGCCGAATCAACAATATAAAATATATTTGATGAAGAGCGAGTACTAGCATTGATCTGTTTTACCACAGCTATGATCAGCCGTATAAAATAATAAACGGGCATTATAGCGTGGCACGCTAACAGAGGAAGATATTCCCATTCTTCTTTATAGCTATACCACCTTCCATCCTTACAGAAGTACCATATTAAGGTTAGTACAGCCAATATAATTGGAGGAATTATAAATAGTATTTTGTCTCTTATATTCTTTTCCATAATATTAATCATCTCCTTATACTCACAATGAGTATTATACAGAACGAATTATTTTTTTCCACTTCATTTGATGCATTTCTTATACATTTTATTGGTAACATACCTATATCAAAGTATTATGACATTCAAATACTCATACCAATATATAAATTAAGACTTAATTCTCTCCTCCCTTAATTTATTTAAAGGCATATCATTCCGCCCTGAATGATATGCCTTTTTCCTTTATTCTTAAGATTAATATGATTATTCTTTTCACTCATCTTCAAGCATTTTTATTACCGCAGTATTTGCATAGGTCAGCGGCTCGTTATGAATGAAAAAGATAATTCCATTTATTGGAGAATATAGTGTTTCAATTATATTCCCCTCATAAGGATTAATTATATTGGCTAGTGGAGTTCCTGCCTTAACCTTATCACCAGCTTTTACGAGTGGTTCATAAAATCCTGATTTTGCTGTTCTAACAGATATAAACTCTTTATCATCAATCGTTCGAATGCTTTTTTCACCAATAGCGCTATATTTTATCAGTCCATTATTAGCCATAAAATTCATTACCGCCAGAACAGCCTGACCTGCACCAGTACTACTAATCTTTGAAGTTGTATCAGTATATAATGAAAACGCAGTGGTATCCCACACCTGCCAGTTATAATTAAGTGTAGCTGTATCATATGGTCTGACAGTTCTTTCAACTATATACTTAAGACCAAACTTTTCAGCCTCTTCCCTCTTTGTGAATCCTTCTTTCATATATCTCACATGCGGCACAAAATCTCCAGGCATGTAAAATGAAGTAAACTGTATTCCATATTTATAGTTTTTTATCTCTTTAAAGACACCATCAGCAATCCTTTGGGTTGTTTCACCAAGGTTATACCCCGGAAACATTCTGTTAATATCTGTATTATCAGTCGGCCAAAATCTTTTCTGAATATTAACTGAATAGGGATTTGTAGACGGAATTATAAGTATCTTAACACCATCAGTGATTCGTTCTTCCTCTTCAAGCTGTCTCATCTTTTTAACAAGCTGAGAACAGCAGTATATCTGCTGAACCTCATTTCCCCTTGAATTACCTATGATACAAACAGTTTTCTCCCCCTGTCCAAATTCATAACCAGTAACCCTGAAATCATCCCGATACATTCCTTTTATTTCATATACTATCTTTTTATTCATAGACGCAGACCTCCTCATTTAGTATTCTCCCCATGAGCGAGCCTTCATCTACTATTGGATAATCTCTGATCGTAAATAGCATCCCCCCTTGAGGTGCCCTCACCTCATCTAGTATCTTGCCACTTAATGGATCAACAATTCTTCCTATTAAATCTCCTTTTGACAAAAATGCTCCATGCTTTACCTCTGGAACAAAGAGTCCGCTTGCAGATGCATTTAAATAGCTTACATCGTCCGGATTCTTTGAAATCATCGGTTTTCTCACCTCAGGAACATCCCCCTTCCACATTCCAAGTTCTTTCATCGTATTAAAAATTCCGTCTATTAGCTGCTCACCATATTCTCTCGTAAGTCTCATCCCCACTCCCATCTCAACCACAAGAACAGGTGTGCCTATGCTATTTAAGCTATGTGCAAATGTAGCCTCTAAAACAGTACTAGCTCCATGCACCCAAATGAAATCAACATTTGCTTTTTCGGCAAATGGAACGAGAGTATCCGCATGAAGCTCATTTATCCTAATCTGTGGTATTTCCGTAAGATAAATATTGCTTGCATGTATATCAAATACAAGATCTGAACCTGCTACATCCTCCATAATTCCAGCAGCAAGATATTCTGTCATATTTCCATCTTTATTTCCTGGAAACAGTCTGTTCATATCAAGATCAAACGCAGGAATCCCTCTGGTTATAGAATCAATTCCAAGAGGATTCATTGCTGGATAAATATCAACTATACCAACCAGTTTTTCCTTCTCCATTCTGATTCTTCTTTGTAATTCATAACAAACAAACTGACCTTCAAGCTCATCACCATGAATACCTGTCACTATACTTATTCGTTTCATATCCATACTGGCTGCATATTCACTGGACATGATACGATTCTTTTTTATCATAAGTTTTTCATCTATTGGAAGACTTACTGATGTCACTATTTCTATCATGATGCTCTCTCCTTTTTTAAGATTCTTCTCTTTGTTCAGAATGATACATTTATCTTAATAATACTTCTCTACAAAACATTCTATCTCCTGAGTCTGGAGCCCACCACCCCACATAACTCCTCTATTTATCGTACAATCCGTAGCATCTCTTCCAACTCCGAACTTAATATATTCATCAGTTATCTCTCTGTTATGTGTTGGATCAAAAGCAATAAAGCTGCCATCACATACCGCTTCAACCCAGGCATGACTCTGCCCCTCTCCAACAATAAGTCCACATACATATCTTGCAGGTATAGAATATTCTCTAAGAAGACTTAAATATATGTGAGCAAAATCCTGACATACTCCCTTTCCGTTAGCGAACGCCTCCTCAGCCGTAGTCTCTATCTCTGTACTCCCTTTTTCATATTGCATATTTTCATAAAGCTTATTCATTACAAAGATACATTTTTCTTTTTCATCTGATAATCCTTCCAGCTCTCCAGTCATCCCTTTTGCAAACCTACTTATTTTTTCGCCTGGTATACACTTTCCATATGGATATTTATACATTCCTATCTTACTAGTGTTTACTCCTTCCTGAACGCTAACTTGATAGGTTTCTACCAATCCCTTTATCGTAAATTCAAATTCCGAGTGCGCCTCTGCTTCCCTCCCTATAATCTGAAGATTTCCAAACGAATCAACCCCCTCGGAATAAGTAACATTTGGATTTATGTTTATTTCATACGATATGTTCCTTTGTCTAAAATCATCCGCCGGGATTGACTTAATCGTAAAATAGCACTTATCCACTGGTTCTGAATATTTGATCTTCATCTTATATTCATAATTTAAAAATGCCACATTATCACCCTCTTAAAACATTATTATTCTTTCAACATTCAATATAATCTTCTCATAATCTAAATCTGCTTCATTAATCAATGTACTCACTTTACCAAGAGAAAATTCATCATATTTCATTCCACTTCTCAATACCCTCGGAATCATTCTATGCACTTCTCGCTTTAGTCTGTCATTTTCAACCTCCAGTCGCGCATATAAATCAATCCTCTCAATCCTTTTGCCAGCCTTTATAATATTCCGGATTTGTTCTGAATCAATCTGGTCATCAACAAGTCCCCAAAACGCTAAAAGATCATCCATAATCTGCTGCAAATCAATAAGCGGAGCATCACTATGGGATGCATTATTCATTGCATAGATTGACATCTGAATATAAGAAAGAGCCTCAGAGCCAATGGTCTCTCTAAGAACAATCGCATTATCATAAGCTCTATTCAGATTTCTTATTATTGAATCTGGTACGCTATTATCAAATGGATAACGCTTAAGAAAATCCTCTTTGGATTCATAGATATTTGGGATATCCAGTGAATCACAATATTTTTGAAAACTATCTTCTGATTCATCAATCATTCTGTCAAAACTTTCAGAATATATCTTAAGTGTTGTATATACTCTTTCTGTATATCTTCCCAACCAATAAAGGTGGTCAACCTGTTCTACTGAGATAATACCCATGTATCTTTAAAACCTCCTCCCTGAGATGAATTAACAATAAATGAATCTGGATTTCTTGAAAATCTAGTCAACCCACTTGCCCAGACATAAGGAGCATCAGCCATTAATACAAATGCCCTAAGATCTGCTTTTCTTGGAACTATCTCTCCCTCATCCAGTATTTCAAGGTCCTGAAAATCTATAACTTCCTGAGCTATGAACCTTCTTGGTTCTGCCATCAGTAGATTTATAAAATCACTCTTCTGCTCCTTTGTCATAGTATTTCCAAATACCACTCCATAACCACCAGCTTCTGCAACATCTTTAAGAACCAAATTATCAAAGTTCTCAAGAACATAGAGCATATCCTCATCATAAAAAGGTAGATATGTCGGTGCATTTTTAAGAATAGGCTCTTCAGCCAGGTAATACTTGATCATCCTTGGCACAAAATAGTAGATTCCCTTATCATCTGCAACTCCATTTCCTGGCGCATTTAAGAGTGCAACATTTCCTTTTCTAAACACATCGTAAATATGTGGAATACCTATTAATGACGCTGGATTAAAATTCATAGGATCCAGATATTCATCAGATATTCTTCTATACACCGCTCCAATTTTCTCTTTTGTTCCATTTGAACTTATATAATATAAAGTATCATTTTCTACAAAGAGTTCTGAACCAGTAACAAGATGTGCCCCAGTTTTTTCCGCAAGATATGAATGTTCAAAATAAGCCGCATTATATCTTCCAGGCGTAAGAATCACTGTATGTCCACCAGTATTCACATAATCCATTGTCTTGCGCAGCAAATTCGCATAGTTACGATTATCTATAAGCTTCACTTCATTAAAGGTTTCAGGTGAACTCTTTCGACATAAATCCCTGGCTATCATTGGATAAGATGCGCCAGACGGAACTCTTAAGTTATCTTCCAGAATATACCACTCATTGTCTTTGCCCTTTACAAGATCAATTCCTGAAATGTGTGAGTAGATTCCTCTTACAGGAGTAACATCCTCACATTCCGCCATATAACCTGAAGAAGCATATATAAAATCCTCTGGAACAATTCCATCCTTCACTATTCTTTTACCTGAATAAATATCCTTTAAAAATAAATTAAGGGCTAAAACTCTTTGTTTCAGCCCTTTTTCAAGCATTTCAAATTCAGAATGCTCTATAATCCTAGGAATTGAATCAAATGGAAATAATTGTTCATTAAAAGTGTTATTCTTATAGATTCCAAATTTAACTCCATATCGGGCCAACAAATTATTAATCCTATCGGTATGCTGTACCAGCTTATGATTGTTCATTTTGTTCGTCCTCCCTTCAAAATCCTGGACACCTACTGTCCATACGCTTTTCTGTAAAGGTTTAATATATCTTCTCTAGATGTATAACGAGGATTAACCTTTATATTTCCACTTTTCATAGCATCATCTGTCATTGCTTCAAGCTTATCTGCCGTCACACCAACACTCTTCAAATCATCAGGAATCCCAATCTTACTATTCAATACTCTGATTTCTTCCACCAGCATATGCGGTATAAATTCATCCACTAAAACTGGATTTTTTGAGATACAGCAGTAAATATCATAGTATTTTTCAGGATTAGTCTCCTCGTTATATTCAACAACCGTAGGAAGCAAGATAGCATTTGCAAGCCCATGAGGTACATCAAAGAAAGCACTTACAGGATGACTCATTGCATGAACATTACCCAGTCTTGCATGAGAAAAAGCAATTCCTGCAAACAACGAACCCATTAACATCGCCTCTGAAGCATCTTTATCTCCACGATCATTAATATATGCAGTAAGATTTTTCCCAATTAACTCCATCGCTCTCATTGCCATCATATCTGAAAATGGTGATGCCGCCAGCGACAAGTATGCTTCTAATGCATGAACAAAGGCGTCCACTCCACAGGAAGCTGCAACACTCTCGGGAACAGAGGTGATAAGCTCAGGATCAAGAATAGCTGCTTCTGGCAGAAGGTACTCACTTCCTACTGTTAGCTTATAATTCCTACTATGATCAGTTATTACTGAGAATGAAGTCACCTCAGAACCCGTACCTGCTGTAGTTGGTATTGCAATCATTGGCACTACTTTTCCAGGAACCCTTCCAACGCCCTCATAATCAGTAATATCACCACCATATGTTCCAAGAACAGCAACAGCTTTAGCTGTATCCAGAGGAGAGCCTCCTCCAAAAGCTATAATAATATCAGCTCCGCTCTCAAGAAATTTCTTTGCAGCCTTGTTTACGGTGTCTGTACTCGGATTCCCTTCTGTTTCCGTAAATGAATCACATGTTATCCCATTTTCGCCTAAAACTTCTATACATTTATCTACCATACCAATCTTCTTTAGGTGTGGACCAGATATGATAAACGCCTTATTTCCACCAATTTCTTCAGCGACTTCAGAAAGTTTTTCCACCATTCCCCATCCGAAAATAATATTCTGGGGAATTGAAAAAGAAAATGTATCCATCAATTATTCTTTCTCCTATACTTGAGTTTCTCTAAAACTATGCTAAAGCTTCTCTAGAGTTTCTCTAAAGCTTCTCTAAAGTTTCTATAGAAGCCCTTATAATTTCTACTGCCTCATCGCAGTCTTTTTCGTCTATGATGAGTGGTGGAACCATTCGTATGATATGATCGCCTATAGCAGTAAGCAGTAAATGTCTGTGCAGACATTCATGCTTTACATCAACACTGTTTATCTCATCATCAAACTCAACTCCCACCAGAAGGCCCTGACCTCTGACCTCTTTAACATGCGGAAGCTCTTTAAGCTTTTCAGCAATGTAGCTTCCCATCTTCTTTGCATTCCCTGCCAGGTTCCTGTCAAGAAGCTCATTTACCTGAGCAAGTGCTGCCGCACAGCTAACCGGATGACCACCAAATGTGGTTCCATGGGATCCAGCTGAAAATGCTTTCGCAACCTCTTCCTTCGCACAGATCGCACCTATTGGCATACCACCACCTAAGGCCTTTGCCATGGAAACTATATCAGGCTTAATACCATAATTCATGTAGCTCATCACATTTCCAGTTCTGCACCATCCAGTCTGAACTTCGTCTATAAGGAGCAGCATTCCCTTTTCGTCACAGAACTCTCTCAGCCCTGTCATAAACTCATAAGTTGCAGGATGCACACCACCTTCACCCTGAACAGGCTCAATCATAATAGCAATAGTATTCTCGGTACATGCATCCTTAAAAGCCTGAAGGTCATTATATGGTGCATAAGAGAATCCATAAGTCATCGGGCCGAAGCCAACCTGACATCCATTTCCAGGCTGGCCAGTCGCTGACATAGCACCAAAGGTTCTGCCGTGAAATCCCATCTTAGCAGTAACAATGTGATATCTGTTAGGACCATACTTTTCAATACCATACTTTCTGGCCATCTTTATCATGGCTTCATTTGCTTCTGTACCTGAATTCTGGAAGAATATCTTATCCATTCCAATGGTTGTACATACCTTTTCAGCAAGAAGCGCCTGAGGAATAGTGTATGGATAATTGAATGTATGCATCAGCTCCTTTGTCTGTTCAACAGCTGCTGCCACAACCTTTTCATTACAGCTTCCGGCTGAGTTAACTGCAATTCCTGCATAAAAATCCAGATATTTCTCACCCTTTTCATCATAGATATACTGATCCTTTGCAGTCTCTGCGAGAAAGTCAAATCTCTCATAAGTTTCAATCATATATTTATTAACTTTATCTTTAATATCCTGTGCTGTAAGACCTGTGTCTGCTAATTTCATATTAATCATCCTCTTTTCCGTTAGTTTATTAGCTTCTATTCTTCATAAAACTGAATGTCCTCAATACTGATAAAACCTTTAATAAGCAGGTACTGTTCTATCAGCTTAACTGCATCCTTGATTCCCACTTTTTCGCTATTCAATGTCATGTCATAATTAACCGGATTGGTCCAGTAATTTCCATGCGTGTAGTACTCATAATAATCCGCCCTGAACTTATCTGTTTTCTTTATGGTCGCATGTGCAACCTCCTTCGTCACACCAAGATTCTTCATAGTTCTCTGTACACAAAACGATCTTGGTGCCTCAATATAAACGCTAACTACATTTGATTTATCGCGTAGAACATAGTCTGCACATTTTCCAACAATCACACAAGACTCCTGCTCAGCCAGATTTCTTATAATCTCACATTGATACTCAAAGAGCTTATCATCAGATACAAACTTCTCATTTCGAGCTATATATTTTCTTGACCTCGGAAGCCCTCTCATAAGATTAGAAAAGCCTCCATTCGTTCGGATTTTCTCATTAACTTCCTGAAAGAGTTTTTCATCTAAGCCACTCATTTGACTAGCCAAGGTTAGAATTCGATTCTCATAGCAATGTATTCCAAGATTCTTTGCAAGAATCGAAGCTATCTCTTTTCCGCCCGATCCAAAACCACGGGCAAATGTCACAACAAATCTCTTCATCGAAACCGCCTCCATTTATGCTTTTTATCCCGCCAGATATCGACTTAAGAATTCTCTTGTTCTTGGATTCTTCGGATTACTGAAAAGCTCCGATGGAGGCGCATCCTCTGCTACGAATCCTCTGTCCATAAAGATTGTTCTTGTTGACACATCTCTGGCAAATGCCATCTCATGAGTTACAATAATCATAGTGAGTCCCGTTGTTGCGAGCTGCTTCATAACATTCAGCACTTCTCCTACCATCTCAGGATCCAGGGCTGATGTAGGTTCATCAAATAGCAGTACTTCCGGATTCATACAAAGGGATCTGGCGATAGCAACTCTCTGCTTCTGTCCACCTGACAGCTGAGCCGGTTTCGCATTTATATACGGTGCCATTCCTACTTCCTTAAGATGTGCAATGGCTCTATCGAACGCCTCTGACTTAGATAAATGCAGCACCTTCCTGGTGCAGATCATACAATTCTGAAGCACTGTCATATTGTTGAAAAGATTAAATGACTGAAATACCATACCCACCTTGGCACGATATTCATTTATCTCTCGCTGTACATCTCTAACCTCTTTACCGTGATACATCACCTTTCCTGTGGTCTGACGCTCCAGCTTATTAATGCAGCGAAGAAGAGTAGATTTTCCTGAACCAGAAGAGCCCACTATGCATATAATCTCCCCAGCATTTACATCCATATCTATTTTTCTAAGTACTTCGTGATCACCAAAGGACTTACTGAGATTTTGAATAGATAATACTGATTCTCCCATAGCCAAGCCTCCTTATTCATTG
This sequence comes from uncultured Lachnospiraceae bacterium, assembly GCA_902783605.1. Lineage (GTDB taxonomy): Bacteria > Bacillota > Clostridia > Lachnospirales > Lachnospiraceae > Eubacterium_Q. The sequence continues at coordinate 1,621 of CACZRU010000143.1, read as the reverse complement.
TCCAAATATTCTACTGCAAGTGCATAATCTTCTTTGCCCTTCATCTTCTTTTCAATAAGACCGAAGATCTTATTAAATACAAAGCATAAAACAAAATATATTACTGCAATAACAAGATAACTCTCAAAGTATTTATAATAATTTCCGCCCACTGTCTTTGCTGCCATAAACAGCTCCTGAACTGCAATAACATTTAATACCGATGTCATCTTCAGATTGGTAAGAAATGTATTTGCCATCTCAGGAATAATATTCTGAAAAGCCTGTGGAAGGACAATATAGAACATGGTCTTCATCGGCGACATACCCATGGCCCAGGCTCCTTCTCGCTGTCCTAAGTCGATAGAACCAATACCACCTCTTACCGTTTCTGCCATATATGCGCCTGTATTAAGTACTGTTACCAAAATACCTGCAACTACAGGTGTAAGATCAACACCAGTCTGTCTGATTCCGTAATAGATGATCATCGCCTGAACGATCATTGGCGTATCACGAAAGATTTCTACATAGACAGTCGATATAATCTTTATTAATCTAATAAGTATTTTCTTTATAAACAGATCGCCCTGATTAATCTTCTGATCCTGAATAATTCCTATCACATATCCGAGCACGAATCCCAGAAGTGTACCTAACACCGCTATATAAAGTGTGAGCCAGGTACCTTCCAGAAACATGCTTAGATACTTTTTGCTCAGGAATATCATCCATTCTATTGAATTAGTTGGATCTGCAATTGATAAAAATCTATGTCCCATATTCCATCCCAGCCTTTATCTTTTTTATTCTGCTGCTGGCTGCTGTCCAATTACTGTGCTCATAAGTTCATCCATAGCCGCCTTATCATTCCATCCAATCTTATCCATAGCGCCCTGCAGCTTATCTCTAAGTTCTGTATCATTTTTCTTTGTTGCGATACAAACATTTACCATTTCCTCATCACCTGTAAAGGTATCGTTCTCATCGAATGTGATTATCATCAGATCATCATTTGTAAGCAGTGCTGACTGTGCTGTTGGAAGATCGATGATACATACATCTGCAACTCCATTTGACACTGCCATGAAACATTCAGAAGTTGTTTCGTAGTTGCTTCCAGTTACTGCTCCTTCAACCTGATCAAGAAGTGGAATCCATCCTGTTCCAAGCTGTGTTGTAAGCTTACACCCAGTTCCACTGAGTTCTGAAAGTCCCTTAACATTTGCATAAGGCCCATCCTTTTTTACTACGATACAGTTATCTCTATAGTAATAAGGTTCTGTAAATGAATAAGACATTTCCCTTTCTGCTGTACGTCCCATACCAGCGATGATGCAGTCATAGTCACCTGCGTCCATGGAAATACCGATTGATGACCACTCAACCTTATGAATCTCAAGTTCCATTCCTAACTCATCTGCCAGCTTTTGAGCTACCGCTACATCGTAGCCATATGCGTAATATTCTGATCCGTAAATCTTAACTGCCTTACTTCCATCCGGAGTAGTTGCCTCATCCTGTGTCCAGTTAAATGGAGGATAAGCACATTCCATGCCAACTCTCAGTACGCCTCCCTCGGCATCTGAACCGGTCCCTTCTTCTTCGGCCGCCTCAGTAACCTCAGCTTCAGTAACTGCAG
>CACZRU010000142.1 GCA_902783605.1 uncultured Lachnospiraceae bacterium | reverse complement strand
AGATTTGAGGCTTTAAAGAAATGAGGCCTTGAAGAATTGAGACTTTAAAAATCTAAGACTTTAAAAATCTGACTGAAAGATTCAGGAGAGAGGTGGAATAATAGGATGGGCAGAAGAATTCCAATCAGATATGATACAAAAGCAAGAAGGGACTGGAAGATAAGGCTTATATTATCTGGATCAGTTGTTCTCATATTTTTGATTGTGTTTTTTTCAGATGCTGTTATTCTATCAAACGATGAATCGCTTTCTGTGGAACCTATTGTTGCTATTTTAGTACTGCTGTCCACGGCAAATTATATAGCAGTTCCAGTGTTTGGCGTAAGTCTGCTCATGCTGTTAGACTCCAGCATTTATCTTAGGCGGCTTAAGAAGAATTACTTTGAAATACCTGAGGATAAAAAGAAATATGAACAGAATCTGAAAAATCTGCCTAGAACCGGACAGGTGGAAAATGTATATGCTCGTGACAGCGTGATAGGCGGAGTGCTCTATATTATTGCATATTTGATATTCGTTGCTGTGGATATATATTATGTAGTTAAATGGACCGGGCTTGGAGAAAAAGACTCTATAGAGCTGTTTGTCCTGATGATGATAGTGCATCTCTTCTTTCTAGTATTTGCAGTATATTTGTATAGGCAGAAGGATACAACTAAATATGTGGATGATGTAGATGTGGATGATTACAGGAAAGTCAGGATTTCGATAACTAAGGCTATAACGATACTTGTGATCACCTCTATTATTTCTGCCATTGGAGTCACATTTGCATTTACTATGACAGAATATATATATAAATCTAGACATGGACATTATGATAAAACACTAGATGAGTTTAAAGAGAAAGCAACTATGACTGTTACTTCGAAAGACCTTCAAGGTGGAGTCTGGAGTGACAGGATTACAAATACGGAAAAGGGTGAGAATCTGTCCCCTGAACTGAGCTTTGATAAGGTTGATGGTGCTGATTACTACTTTATATATATGGTTGATGAATCTGCCAACAACTGGGTTCACTGGGTGGCAGATGAAGTGCGTGAAGAAGAACTTGAAACAGGAGCAAATAAAAAGGAATATAAAGATAATCCGAATTTTAAATATGTAGGTCCATATCCACCTGAAGGTTCAGGAGAGCATACATATACTATATATGTATATGCTATGAAGGGAAAACCGGACAGGGATATGGAACTGGAATTTGATGAAACCTCGCTTTCAGCTGACTATATGTATTATGATTACCTATCCATAAGTAAGAGTGGCAATCCAAATGAATATGGAAATGTTATTGAGTACGGATACATTTCCGGAACTTACAGCAGGTAATTGAGAAATATAAGTGGATGGGAGAAATATAATATGAAAAATGATATGAAATGGATATTTTTTGATCTTGGTGCAACGTTAGTCGATGAAAGTGATGTGTATATAAGCCGATGTGATTATGCTGTCAGGCATTCATACGTTGGTCGTGAAGAGTTTATGATTAAGGTTTATAAGGTGGCTGAAACTAGTCCGACACCTATCAGGGTTGCAGCAAAGGAATATGGAGTTACATTGCCGGAATGGGATAACAGTCTAGAAAAGCTGTATGATGATGCATATAATGTTATCTCAAGCCTGCATGGAAAATATAAGCTTGGAGTAATTGCAAATCAGACTTTAGGAACCCAGGAAAGATTAGATAATTGGGGCGTAGGAGAGTTTTTTGATGTTGTTATGGCTTCAGCAGAAGCAGGATGTGCAAAGCCTGATCTAAGATTATTTGAAATGGCTCTCAAAAAAGCAGAATGTGAACCAGGCGAAGCTGTTATGGTTGGTGACAGGCTGGATAATGATATAGTTCCGGCAAAGAAACTGGGGATGAAAACTGTTTGGGTAAGGCAGGGTTATGCAATATATCAGAGCATTGATGACGAGAGTAAACGGCCTGATTATATTGTGGATAGTATAGAAGAGTTAATAGATTTGTTTAAATAAATACAAAGGATCAAGAGGGAAAATGAAAACAATAGTTAAGACAGAAATTATAGAAGCATTAAAGGAAATAGGTCTGGAAAGAGGGGATGCTGTTATGGTGCATGCATCTCTTGGAAAGATCGGCTATGTCTGCGGAGGGGCTCAAGCTGTGATAGAGGCCCTGATAGAGGTTGTAGGCGAAGAGGGAACGATAATGATGCCTACACAGTCATGGAAGAATCTTGATCCTGAAACTGGTGTACATTGGCTTGCTGAAGAAGCTGACTGGGACAAAATCAGGGAGAACTGGCCTGCATATGATAAGGCGCTTACCCCAACTAATACCATGGGTGCTGTTGCAGAAATGTTCCGTTCATGGCCTGGGGCTGTAAGGAGTAATCATCCTGCCAGATCTGTTGCTGCATGGGGAAAGCATGCAGAATATCTTATAAAAGATCATGATATTTCCAACATCTTTGGTGATACGTCTCCAATAGGAAAGTTATATGAACTAGGTGGAAAGGTGCTTTTGATAGGTGTGGATTATGACAAAAATACATCTCTTCATCTGGCAGATGTTCGTGCTGACTATCCGGGAAAGCATACATGTATTGAACACAGCGCTGTCATGGAAAATGGAGAACGTGTATGGAAAGAATATGAAACCCTGTTTGTTGACGGAGAGGACTTTAATGATATAGGAACTGCTTTTGAGACTGCATATACCGTCAGTAAACTTAATCTAGGTGACGCAGAATCAAAACTGATGAAACAGCGTGAATTGGTTGATTTTGCTGTTACGTGGATTGAAAAAAACAGAAAATAATGAGCGAAATTAAATAAATAGTAACAATGAAAAAATTTTTTAAAAAAAATGATTTTTTTTGTTGACAAGTAGTTACACTTCTGGTATCTTATATATTGCGCGATTTTGCATTGGATGAAATGGCGCTGTGCAAATCATTTGCATATAAGACATATATGGAGCTTCTAAAGAGGCAAATAATTCTAGTCAAGGTTATGGTAAAAACCTTCCCATACAGCTTTTGAGGATGCTCTGAAACTTACATGCTGAAAGGCGTGTAGCGTATTACAATTTCATATCTTTTAAAACTTAATATCTAAAACTTAATATCCAAAACTTAATATTTTTTTAATTATTTAACTTAATGACTACAATTTAATATCCGGGTTAGTTCTTTGATTGGCCTAAAACAGGCAGTTGATCAAACCCAAATGTAACAAGCGTTCTGTATGAAAAATAGGATGTAGTGTTATTTCGCACTCAAAACAGGAATTTACTTGAAATGCTGGTGTTTTTTGTGCAAAAAAATTTATCACACAAAAGATATACTGTAAATGGTAGGGAATTCTACACCCTGTTAAGCATTCTGTTTAACATCCAGTTAAGCATCCTAGTAGAAAATGTTTATGTAACTCTTTGACAATACTAAGTTTAGTAGATGAAGGGAGAACGAAGAAATGAAGACATTTGATTATAACGGATTTTCAAAAAACCTTGGAAGACTCATCAATGAGAAAAACATCAGGGTAAAGGACGTAGCCGATCAGCTTGGGGTAACTCCACAGGCTGTATACAAGTGGATGAACGGGGATGCATTTCCTGATTATGAGAAGCTTGCGGGGCTTACGGATGTGCTTGGTGTTTCGCTTGAGGACATTTTCCCAATAATCGAGCTGGACTGGTCTCCAGCTCGGTAACCCCAGGGAAGACAGCATGGTTTTACTGGAAGAGGACCTGCTTAATGACTTGAAGAATTATTGGCAGCATGAGGAAAAATTATAGAACAAGTATTAAATGCTTGAAGAAATGCTTGAAGATTTGATAGTAGATTTGATAGTAGAAGTGATTGAAGGTTTGATAGTAGAAGTTTTGTATAACACAGTTTATAAGAAAGGGAAAGATTATGAAAAATAATATGATTAAGAATAACTCATTTGCAGAAAACAACAACACAGTAAATGAAATGCTTGATAAAAAAACAGACAACAAGCAGAACCTTACCGCTGAAGAGGTAAGTGACCTGACTAGAGTGATGCGTGCCGGAAGAACTATAGATGAAAAGACTGGCAGATATGATTATACAAAAGAAGCAAAAGATGCCAGGGATAAGATAGTGCTCAGCAACCAGGGACTTATAGCCCAGTGCATCAGTGCAACAATTAAAGACCGTGGAAAACTTGACTACATGGACCTTGTTGGTTTTGGAAATGAGGGACTTATAAAAGCTGTTGACCGCTTTGATCCTGACAAGGGTTTTTCTTTCTCAACATATGCTGTTTATTGGATCAAACAGAAGCTCCTGAGGGGAGTATATAATGAACGCGCAACCATCAGACGTCCAGAGCATTTCTATGAGGCTCTTAACAGAATAAAAAGGAAGCAGGCTGAAATCCTGGCTGAAAATGAAAACTTAACCGCTGATGAACTCATTCAGATGACCGCCGATGAACTGAATATGAGCAGGGAAAAGGTTGAGCAGATCATAGCCAACTGCATGGATGTTGACTCTCTGGATCGAAGCTATGGTTCAGAAGATGAAGATTATACACTTGGAGATACAATTTCAAATGATATGTGTGAACAGCCTGAGGACTGTCTTGACAGCATGATGAACGAAGAGATTCGTGCCAGATTTGAAAAAAGCAACCTTACCGATAGAGAAAAACTCGTACTCGTCATGAGATTCGGCCTCTATGATGGTGAAACCTATACGCTTGAGGAAACTGGAAAGGTTATCGGGGTCGTGAGAGAGCGTGTAAGACAGATTGAAGAGAAGGCGCTTAAAAAGCTTAGGTGTAACGCTGATATGGAAGCGCTTTATAACGAAATGTACAAATTACCACTAAGCGTGTAGATATGAAGCTTTAAGCTTATAGATAATAATACCTGTCATCAAAGATTTTGTGCTAGAATAATATGTAGACTTGAATTGGTGACAGGTTTTATGTTGAATTTATGTCGTGCAATTTCATGCTTCAATTATTTTCAGTTTTTAGATCGCAATTCAAGTAAAATGGTGAATATTGAGGTAGTGCATATGCATTTTGGCTTTTCTTATGTTGGTATTATATTTCTACTTATGCTTTTTATTCCAAATGGTATTTGGGCAAAAAATATTCCGGAAAATTATGAGGAATACAGCAGGAACGAGAATAAGTTTCTGTTGATTTTAGAACGTATCGGAGAAGTACTTGT
>CACZRU010000141.1 GCA_902783605.1 uncultured Lachnospiraceae bacterium | reverse complement strand
TTCAGAAACAATAGATACCATCAATAATAACATTTACATTTTCAGAATTTTCATTATATCTATGCTTCTTATTTCAGGACTTATCGTCTATGGTTTCAGTAAGGTCCTGACGAAGCCTCTTGAGAAACTGAATTCTGTAACTGACGAATTCGCTGAGGGTAATTTCGAAAGCCGAAGCACCATCCATTCCCAGGATGAGGTTGGTCTTCTTTCGGACAAATTCAATCACATGGCGGATTCCGTAAATAATCATATTGATGAACTGAATGATATGATTCACCGTCGAGATCAGTTCGTTGCCGATTTTACCCATGAGATAAAAACGCCAATGACCACCATCATCGGCTATGCGGATACCATCCGTTCTGTGGAGCTTCCAAGAGAGGATGAAGTTAAGGCTGCAAATTACATTTTCAGTGAGGGCAAGCGCCTGGAGCAAATGTCATCTCACCTCTTCGATCTCATTTACTTAAAGGACGGTGTAGTTCCAAAACAGCCAATCAACACACAAGGACTGGGAGAAGCGGTGGTTGCTACAGTGCTTCCTGCTATAGAAAGGGCTGGACTAACGCTAAATGCGGAATTTGAAAATGCCAGCATAAATGGTGACAGCGCACTGCTCAAATCTGTATTCATCAACCTGCTAGATAATGCCAGGAAGGCTTCAACTGTGCCGGACAATGAAAAAGAAATCAACTTCTCAGGCCGGATTATCAATTCAGAGGAGCTAAATAACCGACAGAAGAACATAAATCAGAAAGAAGAAAATCAGAAAGAAGAAAATCAGAATAATAAGGACAAAAAAGACTCTTCGAAAGATGCTCTCTTCTATGAATATATTGTTGAGGATCACGGAATCGGTATTGCCGAAGAGGATATCAACAAGATATGTGACGAATTTTACATGGTAGATAAATCCCGTTCAAGAAGTGAAGGAGGAGCTGGACTGGGAATGTCCCTGGTTGCTGCAATCCTGAAGGAGCATGATGCTGAACTTAACATAGAAAGTGAATTGGGCGTAGGAACAAAGATGATTGTAACTATGCCTTGTGAAGAAGCAGAAGAATAAATCTTAAAGAAATCGAATTACTGAAAACTATAGAAAACACTAGAAAAAAGAAATACAGAAACGTAACTTAGAATAAATTTAGAGAAAGAAAAAAAATTATAAGTGAAAGTAATATGAAGAAAATGTCATTAAAAAACTTCATACTTGTTATAGGCACTCTGGTGATCGCCATTTTAGCTATCTGGCTTCCTGGTTTTCTTGTTAGCCGAAATAGCACCTCTGAAGTGTCCGTTATTACCAGCGTACCTCCGGAATACTACTCCGGTCCTTCAGAGTCCATCATCAAGAATGCTTCGAAGCAGCTCACCAGCGAGCAGTGTATTCAGCTGATCACCGGAATGTGGGAAAGTACTATAGCCCCTGCCAGCGAAGATGCATGCACCATAAATGAATTTGGTATCCGTACTCTGGTCATCAATCGTGTGGACGATCTTTATGCCAGAGGACTTTATCCTTGCACTCTTTCGTCCTCTTATGATCAGTGGTATTCCTGGTCTGCAACTCCATATAGAGCTCTGGATACAACCTTCCAGACCTACGCTGCCATTTACTGGGATATAACATTTACAAAATATGACAATTCTGACTATCAAAGATTTATTGTCACCGAGTCCGGCGATATTTTGTATGCCGAAGTAAGAAATATAAAGGCTGATGATACTTCTGATCCTGATAATGCAGATAAAAAAGATTTTTCCAGCTTCAATCCTGATATGAAAGATTGTTCTTATCTTCTTTATTATTACGGAGAATATGTTGATACGACATACAATACTGGATCTATCCGTGTTATGGAACATAACGGAGTTACAACCTCTTACACAACTAAAGAAGCTTCCACAAAGGAAGTAGAGAATCTAGATACCAGCACAGCATCCAGTTATGTAAATGGTCTGGAGCCTTTGGAGCCAAATACGGTTTACACCATCAGTCAGACTTCTTCTGACAGCAGGACCACCATGAAGTACTATGTATCCTGCCAATACACAGCAGATAGATACCGCATTCTGATGCAGCCAAGATAAGAGCCGACAACCCTTGAATATCCTGGGTGTTCGGCTCTTTTGATTTGCTTTAGTGATCATATAATCGCATTTCATCTCGGGAATAATTCGGTGTCTCAATCTCCTGTATGTCCTCAAGTGCATTATGCTTTCTTGCTACTTCTATGGAATCATCTAATGCTTTGGAGAATTTACCTTGATAGAATTTTTCTGCCTTCTTGATATATCTATCCGCAAAGGCCTTTGCCTCATCAGTTCTTTTCTCTCCTACCACTCCATTGAAACAGGAATCCCAAAGATTGCAGATCTTATCCGCATTCTTCACTACCCTGGCCAGTTCATTCTTCAGAATAGCAGCAACATACTCACCTTCATCTGCACCCTTTGCTCGGGTAAGGAGTTTAACAGCTTCAAGAATATTTTCACCGAAATATCTTATCTCATCCTCAGCAGCATCTGTATCCTCTAGCGTATCATGGAGGATTGCCACAATCTGATAATCTATTCCAAAGCCGGTTTTCTTCACCAGCTCTGCCACAGATATAGGATGAAAAATGTATGGAGTCACGCCATCATTTCTGGTTTGCTCTCTATGTTTTCTCGCCGCAAATTCCAAGGCCTGAGAAAATCTTTCATAATCCTTCATGTTACTCTCCTCTCTAAGAATTCATTGTGTTCTTTCAGGTTCAAAGATTAAATGATATTCCTTCATAAAAATGCTAACGCTTTTTCCTGTAATATGAAGAACAGCTGAGAGAAAATCCACTCAGCTGTTATAATTTTTATTTATTTCTTAGTATGCTCTTCCGAAATAAACCATCTTCTTTGCAGGCTTTCCACAGCATACGCATGTGTCTGTAATCTGCTCCTGCTCAAAAGGCATACATCTTGTGGATGCACCAGTCTGAGCTTTGATATTCTCCTCACACTCAGTCTCTCCACACCACATAGCCTTGATAAATCCTGGTTTATTCTCAACAATATCTGTAAACTCATCCCAGTTCTTTGCTGTGTAAGTATGAGTATCTCTATGCTCTCTTGCAGCATCCAGCATATCCTTCTGGATTGTTACAAGAAGTTCTGCAACTGCACCCTCAAGTTCATCCATATTAACAGTGATCTTCTCACCAGTATCTCTTCTTACAACTACGCACTGGTTATTCTCAATATCACGAGGACCTACCTCAACACGAACAGGAATACCTCTCATCTCGCACTCTGCAAATTTGAATCCAGGTGACTTATCTGTAGCATCAACCTTAACTCTTGCAACAGTACTAAGTCTCTCGCGAAGCTCCTCGGCCTTCTCAAGAACGCCTTCCTTCTTCTGCTGAATTGGAACGATCATAACCTGTGTTGGTGCAACCATTGGTGGAAGCTTAAGACCATTATTATCACCATGTACCATGATGATAGCTCCGATAAGTCTTGTTGTTACTCCCCATGAAGTCTGATGTACATACTTCAGCTGGTTGTCTTTATCTGTATACTGAACACCGAAAGCCTGAGCAAAGCCATCACCGAAGTTGTGGCTTGTTCCTGACTGAAGTGCCTTTCCATCATGCATAAGCGCTTCTATTGTATATGTTGCAACTGCACCTGCAAACTTCTCCTTCTCAGTCTTCTGTCCCTTTACAACTGGAATTGCAAGAACCTGCTCACAGAAATCTGCATATACATTTAACATCTGAATTGTTCTCTCCTGAGCTTCCTCAGCTGTAGCATGAGCTGTATGTCCTTCCTGCCACAGGAACTCTCTTGAACGAAGGAATGGTCTTGTCTCCTTCTCCCAACGAACAACTGAACACCA
>CACZRU010000140.1 GCA_902783605.1 uncultured Lachnospiraceae bacterium | reverse complement strand
TGCTGGTCAGCTAAGTTTGAAATATGCTGGTCAGCTAAGTTTGAAATACTTCTCATCGACACCTGCTGACATAAGAATATCCTTCATTCGCCAGAAGAGCTTCAGTACCTTCTGGGCATTTACAGCTTCGGAATTATCCCTGAAATACCAGATATTTCCTGCTGTGATATCATTAAAAAACGGATAATCCGAAAATAAGAACCTGTTATAAACTCCATCAAAAACTGGAGGTTGTTCAACTGCGTCAACCTCAAACACCGCCTGATTATCGGAATAAGCATCCTCTATCTGTTTCCCCACTTCATCAGAGAGACTTATTATAGTCACCACTTCCTCTGTGTCGGTCACTGTATCTCTGAGCAGAACATGAAAGCCATCATCATCCTGAACAACCTCAACGGAGTAGTTATAATCTGCCTTAAAGCAGTCCTTTAGGTAATATCCGAATCGAATGGTTGCACTATCTCTTGAGTCTATTACATTTTTATTTTCCATCCCATCAATTTCATTTATCGGTATACCCTTCATACAACCTCCCTATTATGTACAATCGGGGACATGCCCATCTGCACATTACCACATTGTATTTCTGTCATTTTGATCTGAACATCTCGCTGCATCCATGGCAATTGCAACCATTAGCGCAGGAAGCTCATCACTAAATTCTGCAATATCCAGCACATATGTATCTCCCCACTGGAAGAGCTGCTTCGTTATATGAACCACTCGCCTGGACTGCTCATATACATCATAGTTCCACTGCAGAAAATCTCCTTCTAGTCTCCAGCCCTTATAATCTATATTGTACTTTGGATGGAAAAATGATATCTGCTTCTTGATACTTCCCTGTGACCTTCCACCTATTTTTATCTCAAATTCTTTTAATATACGAAGCACCTTCTCCTGAATGATTCCAATCTCTCGTCCGCTGGCTTTTTCAAATACACGGATACGATGTCCTATAGAGAATAAATCTGCCTTAACAAAGTATTTAGGATTTCCCATCTCGTCATATACATCGTATGTATCAGTCCAGGAAAACACCTTCTGCTTAATAAGTAGTCTGCTCATCTATTATTTCCTCCGATTTAATTCCTAGTTATGAATTACTTATTTATAATTTATTTGCACATTTTTATAATATAATTACACTTCTTCATAATAACATTTTTATAATATGTTTGCTTGAAAAACATTTAATACTACTTTGGCTTATTACTCTGATTTAATTCTCAAGTAATTCCTTCATAAGCTCCTTCGCTTTTGCAAGAAATCCAGCCAAATAATCCATCAACTCCGGCTTATGCATAACAAAATATATAATACACGCTATTACAGCTCCGATTATAACCGTCTTAATTGCCCACCTCAGATACCATAAGTATTTGTACCTGCCCAGCTTGGCCTTTATTATCCATACTCCGGTACTGGAGCTCTTCTTGAGATTACATTTTCTACAGGCAGCTATTAGATTCTTAGGATCATTAATATTATCAATTCCTCTTCTCCTCATCTTATTCTGATATTTAATGCTGTCAGCAGATTTTTTAACAGGATAGATATGATCAACGGTAATGTTATCCTTAGTCCTGAGCTTCCCGCAATAAGCGCAGATATAATACTTCCCCAGAACCTGAGGCTTAACATTTTTAAAGAATATCCTTCTGCAGTCACTATTTCTATTACCAAGCGAATTGCTGAGCTTAAACTTAAGATGCTCATCCTCGCAGTATCTCTTAATCTTGTTCGCCCTCCACTGAGTCGAAATAACTCCACTGCATGATAGGCCATCCCACCTAAGCCCCATCCTCCTAAGCTTTCTCTTCTGTTTATTTGTAAGTCCGTTACGGCCGGAGACCACTATCGGATACGAATTGGTAAACATATTGCACCACCTTTTACTAAACCAGTTTAAATTAAAGCAGCTTGAATTAAACCAGCTTTACTGATTTTACAGTTTTTTCCATCCTAATGCTACCACAAACAGCTGTCCAAAAATCCCGCCACCAAAAAAAACAAATAGAGACAGGTCCATTTTACACATTTAGTGAACAATTTTTCACAAAGCGCGCATTTTGGACCTGTCCCCATTTACACATTCACATTTATTAATTATCCCAACTTCAATCCGGTATCTGCTTTCTTGATCTTCTCTATCTCTTTTTCGTTATTTTGGATTTTTTTCCATTCTGTAAACCCTTTTCGTGGATGTTTTTCCATACAGCGTTTAAACTCTGGATTTGCAGCCTGGAAGGTTCTATTCTTTGTAATAAATATCTTCGCTGGACCTTTATTCTTAGATTTGTCTATTTGAGGAAGCTTTTCATCTTCCCGATATATTTTCTGTGCAGCTTTCGAATCAGCAATAGATTTCTTTAGTCGATCATTGGATTTACACTTTTGGATTGTATCATTAACTGTTTCAAATGTAACAATCTGTGAATAACAAAAGCGCAACAAATTAAGCCAACGGAATTTGAAGCATAACTGAGAAACCCTCTTTTTCTGAAATGCAGATGAGCTGTCCCCCCATCTTCTTCATCAGTTCGCTGGATATGTAAAGGCCTAAACCACTGCCTTCCTTGCCGGCGGTGTTTTTCTTTCCTCTGTAGAATTTATTGGTCAGGAATCCAATCTCCTCAGGATTAACACCCTCTCCATAATCCCGGAGTGTCATCTCAAGGTAACTGTCTTTGAAACAATAATCTACATCTATCTTTGTATCTGCATACTTATAGGAATTGTTGATGATATTTCCAATAACCTGAGACATTCGGCTTCTATCAATTTTGATTATGCAGTCCGGTATCTGCTCTGAATTCACCTTGTTATGAATGTCATGCTCCTTCACTAGAGTTCCCAGAACATTCGAGGTTTCCTCGGTCAGTTTTACATTCATTTCTCCTAGATCATCAAGCGCAGACGCCAGCAGATCATTCAGAAGTGTGCTTATCTCTTCGGTCTTCTGTTCTATATTCTCAATCTTTGCCTTAGTATACTCGTCCTGAACCTTAACCAGAAGTACGCCACAGATAGCCCTTATACCCGTAACCGGAGTCTTCAGGTCGTGACTGAGAGACGCAACCAGTTCCTTCTCCCTCATCTTGAGCTCAGTTTCTCTCTGCCTGGACGCCTTCAGCTCCTCACGCATAATGTCAAAGCTCTCTGTGAAAATACCAAAGATGTT
>CACZRU010000139.1 GCA_902783605.1 uncultured Lachnospiraceae bacterium | reverse complement strand
CAGGGACTTAAGACAATCTTCTATCCTTGTATTCCATATGAAATGAATGAGACACCGGACGCAAATAACCATTATAACTGTCCTATCGTTACATCTTATTCTGAGAATATCAAGAATAACATGGAGGAAATAGAGACTGAGCATATCACTTATATCCGTCCTTTCCTGGCTCTTGATAATAAGCTGGCTCTTAAGGACAGAATGTTTAGAGAGTTTTCAAAGTACACTGATGTAACTAAGCAGGAAATCAGTGACGCAATAGATAAAGCTTACGAAGAAGCTGCAAAGGTTAAGGCTGATGTAAGGAAAAAGGGTGAGGAAACACTGAAGTTCCTTAAAGACAACAATAAAGTTGGTATTGTTCTGGCTGGTCGTCCTTATCATGTGGACCCAGAGATCAATCATGGTATTCCAGAACTGATCAACTCTTATGGTGTTGCGGTTCTATCTGAGGACTCTATCTCACACCTTAGCGATGTGGACAGACCACTTATCGTATCTGATCAGTGGATGTATCATTCAAGACTTTATAAGGCTGCTAACTATGTTAAGAAACAGACTAATCTTGAATTAGTTCAGCTGTTCTCCTTCGGATGTGGTCTGGATGCAGTAACAACTGACTGTGTAAAGGATATTCTTTCTAATTCAAATAAAATCTATACAGTACTTAAGATCGATGAAGTATCTAATCTGGGTGCTGCAAGAATCCGTATCCGTTCTCTTCTCTCAGCAATGAAGCTTCGTGAGAAGAAACATTTTAAACCTATTGACTGTTCTACAGCGCTTAACAGAGTTGAGTTCACTAAGGCTATGAGAGACGAATATACAGTTCTCTGTCCTCAGATGTCTCCAATTCATTTCAAGATGCTGCAGGCTGCTATGAAGCATTTCCATGTAAACTTTATAATGCTTCCTGACGCTACAAAATCAACCATAGACGAAGGACTTCGATTCGTTAATAACGATGCCTGCTATCCATCAATCATTGTTGTTGGACAGCTTATGGAAGCCATTGAGTCTGGTAAATACGATATAAATAAACTGGCTGTTGCCATCACACAGACAGGTGGTGGATGTAGAGCTACCAACTACATTGGTTTCATTAGACGAGCTCTTGAAAAGTCAGGTTATGGACAGATTCCTGTTGTTTCTATCAGTGCTCAGGGACTTGAAAAGAACTCAGGACTTAAGATCAACCTTAAGGGTCTTAAATGTGCTATGCATGCTGTAATGTATGGTGACCTCTTCATGAGAGTTGTATATCGTACTAGACCTTATGAGAAGGTTCCTGGATCAGTTAATAAGCTCCATAAGAAATGGGAGAAAATCTGTATCAGAGATATACAGAGAGGCTCTCGTAACTTTAAGAGAATTGTTAGAGATATCGTAAGAGAATTTGATAACATTGAGTTGGATGAGTCTGTAAGAAAACCAAGAGTTGGTATTGTTGGAGAAATTCTTGTTAAATTCCTCCCTTCTGCTAACAATCATCTTGTAGATCTTTTGGAGGCAGAAGGAGCCGAAGCTGTTATGCCGGATCTTCTAGACTTCCTCTTCTACAGTGCTTACAATTCAAATTATAAATATGAATATCTTGGTAAAACTAAGAAGTCTGCAAAGATAAGTAATTTGCTTATAAACCTTCTTGAGAAACTACGTGCACCAATGAGTAAAGCACTTGCCGAAAGCAAAAGATTCGAACCGCCAACACCTATTGCAACTATCGCATCCTATGCAAGACCAATTGTGTCTATCGGAAATGAAACTGGTGAAGGCTGGTTCCTTACAGGTGAAATGGTAGAACTTATTAAAGAAGGAGCACCAAACATTGTATGCTGTCAGCCTTTTGCTTGTCTTCCAAACCATATTATCGGAAAGGGAGTTATAAAGAAACTTAGAAATGTTTATCCTGATGCTAACATAACTCCTATCGACTTCGACCCTGGTGCATCAGAGGTAAATCAGGTTAATCGAATAAAGCTTATGCTGGCTGCTGCAAAAGAAAATATGGAAAATCAATAAATTGGATATTCTATATCTTTGATATTAATAACTATTATTAGCAATTTATTAAACAGTTAGGATATATTATGATAAAATTTAGTGAAGACAGATTATCTGTCGCAGAATACTTAGAACTACGAAAGTCTGTTGGATGGATACAGCTTTCAGAAAGACAGGCTGAGCTTGCAATAGAAAATTGTATGTATTGTATCTCAGCCTACAATGACGATGGAAAACTAATAGGTATGGGCAGAATTGTTGGAGATGGTGCCGTTGTATGTTATATACAGGACTTGATAGTATTACCAGAATATCATGGACTGGGAGTAGGATCAGCACTGATGATGCATTTAAAAAATTATGTTTCATCTCTCACGACTCATGGAGAACGAATGATGTTATGCCTTATGTGTGCTAAAGGCCGTGAAGGCTTCTATGAAAAAAATGGCTTTATAGCCCGGCCTACAGAAAACCTTGGTCCTGGTATGATTCTATATATTCAAAAATAATCTGAAAAATAATACATTGCACTTTTGATTATTTAGAATAATTATCGTATTTTTAATCCGAATATTTAAAATAAGATAACGATATTCCTTCGTGATTTTTGAAATTGCTAAAGCAATTTCTTATGATATAAAAAGCATTCTGTTTGAATAAGTAAAACTTAACTATCTAACAGAATGCTTTTGTTTATTTATTATTTATAATTCAAAAAATATAAATTCTAAATACATAAGTGTAACAATTAATAAGAATAAAAAATAACTTATATTTACATTCTTACAGGAATCCCCTTAGAATCCATATATTTCTTAACTTCCATAATCTCCAGTTCCTTAAAATGGAACAGACTAGCCGCAAGTGCTGCATCAGCTTTACCATCTGTTACCGCTTCTGCAAAGTGTTCCATAGTTCCTGCACCACCAGATGCGATAACTGGAACATTTACAGCTTCTGCTATTGTTCTAGTAAGTTCTATATCATAGCCCGCCTTAGTTCCATCAGCATCCATACTTGTAAGAAGAATTTCGCCAGCTCCATTTTCTACAGCTTTTATCGCCCATTCAACGGCGTCAATACCCATGTCTATTCTTCCACCGTTTTTATATACTGTCCAGCCATCTGACGGTGTCCATTCATCGTTTATTTTGATGCTTTCAGAATATGAAAGACTAGGATCAGCAGCCTTGCCAACCCTCCTTCTACGAGCATCTATAGCAAGTACAACACACTGACTACCAAACTTATCAGCAGCTTCACTGATAAGCGTAGGATTATCTATAGCTGCTGAATTTACTGAAATCTTATCTGCGCCCTCTCTAAGAATAGCTCTAAAATCTTCTATCGTACGAATACCACCACCAACTGTAAATGGTATAAATACAGTTTCAGCAACTCTTCTAACCATATCAGTAACAATAGCCCTTTTATCAGAGGAAGCAGTTATATCTAAAAAGACTAGTTCATCAGCTCCAGCTTTATCATATGCTTTACCACATTCAACAGGATCACCTGCATCTATTAAATCTACAAAATTTACTCCCTTAACCACTCGTCCATCTTTAACATCAAGACAAGGTATAATTCTTTTAGTGTGCATAATTATTCTCCGTTATTAGCATTAATCATTTTTGAAATTAAATTTATCAAAAATTTATATTCCTACTTACACATATTTATAAAATTCTTAAGTATATTTAGGCCAACTTCCGAACTCTTTTCAGGGTGGAACTGTGTCGCCATTACGTTACTCCGCTCTACTGCAGCATCTATGGAAACGCCATAATTAGTTGTTGCAGCCACTTCATCACTATGAGCAGCCTGAAGATAATATGAGTGAACAAAGTACACATAAGAACCTGATTTAATACCTTTTAGAAGGCTGCTGTCAGGATTTACCTCAATACTATTCCATCCAATTTGAGGAACCTTCTGTGTGATAATAGTATTATTTTCAGCACCTGAGTTATCACTATATTCATTAGGAATCTTTTTTATTGTACCTTTTAACAGTCCAAGTCCCTTAACTCCTGGACTTTCTTCACTATTTTCAAAAAGAAGCTGAAGTCCTAGACAAATTCCAAGAAATGGCTTTCCCTCTGATACATATTCATATATTACACTATCAAGACTTCTTGTTGTCAGCTTCTCCATTGCATCACCAAATGCACCAACACCAGGAAGTATTACTCCAGAAGCATTTAGTATAACATCTCTATCAGATGTTATAACCGCATCTTCACCAAGATATTTTAATGCTTTTTCAACGCTTTTAATATTTCCTGCATCATAATCAATTATTGCTATCATAACATTCCTCTATCTATATATAGTTAATATGAAGTGTGTCCAAAATAATTTTTGACGCACTTAAGCTCATAAAGTAAAACGAGTCAATGGAATATTTGCTTTTTCAGCATATATTTGCCACCATTGACTCATATTACTATTGAATTTAATATTTACTTAAATATCGTTCTGTGTGTTTATAATAGGAAATGAACCAGTTATATCATTATTAAACACATAATAAACTCTGTCATCTTCAGGCTTGATATATACTTCTAGTCTCTTTAAATCAGAAGCCTTTTTTCCAGAGTCAGTCCAAATTTTTTTTGCTTCAGCTAAAATCTCAGCCTGATTAACTTGTTCCCCGTAGAATTCTACATAAACATTTTCCTTCACAACAACACCTCCTCATGTATTACATAAAATCATATAAAAACTTTTTTAAATATTTATAGTTTATTGTAGTTTATCATATCAATAAAAATCTATCAAGTTATAGCTTAAACGATACACTATATTTATAATATAGTTTTTTCGCTTAAATAATCATTAATTGATATTACTATTTAAGATAAACTATTAGTATCCAGCTCAAAATAGAAAACAACACCTGTCTCAGTATTATAAACTCCATAGTCCTTATTATGAGACTTCATAATTGCTGCTACTATAGATAGACCAATTCCGGATCCTCCATAGGTTCTTGTTCTGGCCGCATCAACCTTATAGAATTTAATAAATAACTTCTTTAGATCTTCATCCGAGATATTATTTCCATCATTATAGACATTTATTCGAACAGTGTCTTCCTTTTTCTCAAACCATACTCTTATAGTGCCATTCTCTGATACATAATGAATAGCATTAGTAAGGTAATTTGTAATTACTTCTTCAATCATGAAGCTGTCAGCCCAGACATAGACTTCATCAGTCTCATAATATAAGATTTTAACATTAGTATCTTGTATAAGAATTTTAGAATTAGTTATAACATCCTTGATTAGTTTTGTTATATCAAATCTTTCTATACTTAAATCTTCACCTGTTTCAATCTGATCAAGATCTATAAGTTTCATAACGAGTTCATTCATCTTTGATGCTTCATCAGAAATAACATCACAGTAATAACTCATTGACTCTGGATCATCAGCGATTCCGCTTTTCAGTCCCTCAGCATATCCCTGAATAAGTGCGAGCGGAGTCTTAAGTTCATGTGAAACATGAGATAAAAACTCAGATCTCATCTCCTCAATATGTTCTCTTTTTCTAATATCATTGGATAGTTCCAGATTGGCATTCTTAAGATCCTTTATGGAACTTTCAAGTTTGGTTGAAAGTTCATTCATACTTTCACCCAATTCTCCAATCTCATCCTCAGATTTCACAGCTACCTTTGCGCTGAAATCAAGATTCGACATTCTACGTGCAACTCTTGACATTTCGATAATTGGTCTTGAAAAAATATTTGTAATAATAAGTACTATAAACACACCAAAAAGAAGAAGTGCCAGAGAAACGCTTGAGAAAAGCTTAGCTGCAAAAGTTATACTCTCTCTAGTTGTTTCTACAGAAGTTCTTACTACTATATAATATTGATTATCCATTACACCAATAAGATCATAGTAGCTTCCACCAATATTATTCAAATCAGATGATTCAATAGAGTTCCTGACAATAACATATCTCTTAGCATCATATTTAAGCATATCCATATCATAGTTAGCTATGAGACTTTGAAGCCCCTTCTTGGTTGTTTCATTTACATTAGCATTAGAATATATATTAAAAAATCTTGGATTTATAACATAAACTTTTGCACCGGCGGGATTATCAAATTCCTCGTATAAACTAGATAATTCACCATTTTTGAGCCTATTCAGATTATCTTCATCAGCAAAAAATGCATTACAGGAATTATATGTTGTAACCAGCATATTCTGTGTATGAGAAACATAAAACTGCTGAATAAAATAATTACTTATATACCAAGATATAAGAATTGTGACCAGAGTAGTCAGAAACACTATACTTGCAATCTTAAATCGAATTGAGTGTCTGAAATTTAAATTCATTTACTGATCTACCTCGAATTTATATCCTACTGCTCTAATAGTCTTTATATATGCCCCTTTATCTCCAAGCTTTGCACGAAGTTTTTTTACATGCGTATCTATAGTTCTCGCATCACCGAAGTAATCATAGTTCCATACTCTATTCAAGATATTATCTCTTGTTAGAGCTCTTCCTGCATTTTGAATAAAATATTCTAGCAGTTCAAATTCTTTAAAAGAAAGTTCTATCTCTTTTCCATCCACAGTAACCTTATGAGCTACATTATCAATAACTATACCACCGGCTTCAATGTTATCCTCAGATTCTTCAGCATTTGTTCTTCTAAGAACAGCGCCAACTCTGGCAACAAGTATTTGAGGATTAAATGGTTTAGTAATATACTCATCTACTCCTATACTGAATCCTTTAAGTTCATCCTTTTCAGTAGATTTAGCTGTCAGCATAATAATAGGAACATCTGAAAGAGCTCTGATTGCCTTACTTGCCTCATAACCGTCCATCTTAGGCATCATAACATCCATAATGATAAGTGAAATATCATTGGTATTTGAAAAAATATTATAAGCTTCTTCCCCGTCCTTTGCTTCAAGTACCAGATAGCCGTCCTTTGTAAGAAAGTCTTTAACAAGCTTCCTCATTCTAGGCTCATCATCTACAACAAGTACCTTTATATCAGCCATAAGTAAAACTCCTCCTGTAATTTGTATCATTTTGACTTTTAACACCTTAGTCATACAGAAATATTATAATTCTTTTATATAAAAATAGACAAGTGAAATATTCCACTTGTCTATTTAAATCACTATTTATTCATATTTTTAATGTTCAAATTATTCAGCATCACCAGATGAAGCAGCATCAGTTTCTGTTGAAGTATTGAATTCACCTATCATTGTAATATTATATTTCTCACAAAGGCTCTTAAGTTCTTCCTGATACATCTTCATATATGTTTCTGAATCTTTGATTGATTCCTGTGCAAGATCAAGATTATCAGTACTGACATCAGAAATTGCATTTACTACATACTGAATAGCATCTCTTTGTGACTCTGAAGACTTAATAAATAAATCTCTAAGATTAATTACCTCAGCGTTTTCATAATTAAGATTATTTAATGACTCAAGATACTCATTGTATGAAGCAAGAGCTTCATTCTCGAGCTGATTCTTCCATGTTTCAGAATCCTTACTAGCGCTGTCGCTGAAATAATCATTATATATAGCTACAGCACTATCACGCTTATCAGCAAGTCCTGGAAGGTCTACATTTACTAACTGTACAATCTCTTCCTGTACTGCTACAGCACCTTCTTCAGTTGATGTTTCTCCTTCATCTTTCTTTCCACATCCAGCAAATGATAAAACCATTGCCAGAGAAAGAACTAAAGCAAGAATTTTCTTCATAATTTTCTCTCCTTAATCGTTTTAATAGATTCATTAAAAATCAAAGTTTATTCAAAACCATGCGGTATTATATCACATTCATTTCTTACTGTCAAAACCGCTTGTCTTTATATATTCTTCATACATATCAGGTCTGTTATCCTTAGTGATTTCAAGAGCTTTCTCATGACGCCACTGTTCTATAAGCTTATGATTACCTGAAAGCAGAACCTCTGGAACTTCAAGTCCTTCATAAACGGCCGGTCTAGTATATTGTGGGTATTCGAGCAGTCCATTATAAAATGATTCGTCTACTGCACTATCATCACTGCCCAGGACACCGCTTATCTGTCTTGTAATAGCATCCATCATGAGAAGTGCAGGAAGTTCTCCACCTGTCAGTACAAAATCCCCTATAGAAACATATTCTGGATTTATGAGTTCTATAGCCCTTTCATCGATTCCTTCATAATGTCCACAAAGAAATATAATATTATCCAGCCGAGCCAGTTCATTAGCCATCTTTTGATTAAAAGTTTTCCCTCTTGGAGACATATATAGAACCTTATAATTATCATCCAATATTTTGCTTATAACATCCTTATAGCAAAGCCATACAGGCTCCGCCTGAATAAGCATGCCTGAGCCGCCACCATAGATATAATCATCCACGTGCTTTGTCTTATTTTGAGCATAATCTCTTATATTTACTGTATTTAGAGAAACTATACCATTTCCCATAGCTCTTCCAGTTATGCTATGGTTAAATGTATTTTCAATCACCTCTGGAAAAAGCGTCATTACATGATAATTCATGTTCTACATTCCTTTTATTCTATTTACAAATATCTTTTTATTTTCTACATCAACTTTCGTGACAAAAGCAGGAACATTTACTACATTTATGGTTTCTCCATCATCACATTTTATTATAAATATAACCTGATCAGCCAGATTAGTCATATAATCTTCAACAGTACCGAACTCACCTGAAGCATTATCTATAACTCTGCATCCGATTGTATCAGACAGGAAAAACTCCCCTTCCTCTAAAGGAATGGCATGCTCTCTATCTACATAAAGTTCCATATTTCGAAGAGGTTCAACCTCCTCAATACTATTATATTCTTTAAATTTTAATACTGGCTGATTCTTCTTAAATTTACAGCCTTCTATGGTAACCTTTTTTTGAGTATCTTCATTATCTTTTGTATTTCCGTTTGCATTTCTAATATAGCATTCTTCTAAAAATGAAAATCTTTCAACATCATCCGTAGTAGGATAAACACTTATTTCACCTTTTACTCCATGAGGCTTTGTCAGCACACCAATTCTAAAATAGTCCATTTGTTCTCCTGTTAAAATTTGATTCTAACGTTTTAACCTTAAAGTATTAAAAAGTATTCTTGGATAAAATATGGTAATGTACAAAGAAGCCGCGGAATATACTCACTATACCCACGGCTTATAATTATCTGATATCAACAATAACCTTTTTGTCGCCCTTGGAAGCTGCGGCTTTAACAACTGTTCTAATAGACTTAGCTATGCGTCCGCCTTTTCCAATAACTTTACCCATATCTTCAGGAGCTACAGTAAGCTCTATATTGATACTATCATTGTCAGTAGTTTCTGTTACAACAACACTTTCTGGATGGTCGACAAGGGATTTTGCAATGATTTCAACTAGTTCCTTCATCGTGTTACCTCCAAGTCAATTATTTCTCAATACCAGCCTTCTTGAAGAGCTTTTCTACAGTTTCTGTAGGCTGAGCACCAGTTGCAAGCCACTTCTTAGCAGCTTCCTCATCAACTTTGAAGAGTGAAGGCTCCTGATTTGGATCATATGAACCAATCTCATCGATAACCTTTCCATCTCTAGCTGTTCTTGAATCAGCAACTACTACTCTGTAGATAGGATGCTTCTTGTAACCAATTCTTCTTAATCTGAT
>CACZRU010000138.1 GCA_902783605.1 uncultured Lachnospiraceae bacterium | reverse complement strand
TTCCCCTGTTTCTGTCTTGGAAGAGAAGCAAATGATGTTAAAAAATCTGTAGAAATAGCTACCATTGGCTTATCCATTGTTTTCACCTCCAAATACATCCTTAGTAATGCTTTCACTACTAAGAATTACTTTCCAGCCTTCTTTAATAAATGCATCCATATACTCTTCCTGTTCAGGAAGTAGTAATGCTATCTTCTTATCAGTCCATGCCATTGATGCTTCACCAATTACAGCACCATTAGAACTTTGTTCCAATTCATACCCTATTACATCAGGTGCAGGAATACCATTCTTGATCATTTCATCTGCACAGGCTTTTTCTATATCATCAAACAATTCTTTATACTTTTCATCCCAAGCATCACTAAATTCATTAACTGTCATACCTGGTGTACTATCAACATCTGCATCTGATGTTTCATCATTCAATACAGTGTAAATAGAATTATTTAAACCAAGTCGGGTAAAAAACAATGAATCATCGCAAAACTGCATGAGATTCGAAAATTTCAGGAAACCATTCCAGTCTTTGTCATATTTATCAGTTCTATCATCTGAATCATTAAGTACAGCCATAACTCTGATAGGTGCATTCATTTTCTTATCCTTATCATCAAGTGAAAGCATAGAATATACCCATAGATTACCCAAAGTAGGTCTTGGCTCCCACATACCAAATATAGCTTTACCATAGGCATATGCCCTTTTTGCACTATTCATTTTTGCATAGGCTGTATCCCAAAACTCGACATTATTATCATAAGCATTCTGATTACTCATAGCTGAATAATCTAACATAGTAAATGCAAATGTCTTAGAATGAGCACTAAATAGTCTTTCTGATTCACTATTACTTAAATAATCTATCAAAAGTTCAAAAGAATCCTTTTTTTCTGGATGAAGCTCCTCAGCCGACAGATTTTTTACAAAACTCATATACTTAGCAGTTCCATTAGGCAGTTTATCGTAAGACCATGTTTCAGTCTTATAATCTCCTCTTGATTGAAATACATTCTGCACATCATTATAGCTAAGTGACCATACTCTATATTTTCCAGAACGCATTATTGCCATACGTTTAAGGAAATCATCTGCGACCTTATTCTTATGGAAAGTAAATCCATCAGTAAATACAGCAACTGGTTTCTGATTTCCAGTAACTCTTACCGGATAGAATATAAAATCAGGCTTACATTTAACCGATACATCGTTGCTCTTTCCAAGCTCAACCTGAGGTTCTATATCCCATACTGAGTCACCTATTCTTAATGAATATCCCTCTTTTTCATTTACAAGTTTTTTTGTAACTTCAACTTGTCTCTCTGCAGATCCAAGCCTATCCAATGCCTCAATAAATCTTCTCTCTAATTCACTATCAAATAAAGAATTTGTATCAATTAAAGAAAGATTCTTAATTTTCTGCCTATTATTCTTTCCTGTAAGAATTGTCTTGAACATAGAAAGTGCAGCTTTTCTTGATATTTCACCAATGTGCTGACTCTGCCTATAAGCATATAAGCATTTATAACAGCCATCCTTATTAGGATCATCGTTACAGCTACAGTTTTCCATCGCATCAACAGCTTTTTCCAGAATATCAATCATTCCATTATTTTCGTTCATCAGCTGTCTTAAATATCCGGTACCACCAGGTACAGAGTCATATATAACCAGATACTGCTTTCTGTAATCTGCATCAGGGACTGGAACTTCACTAACACAAGCTCTTAGATGGTCGATATTACCGAACTTCTTTTTCATTCCAAGCATAAAAGCAGCAACAAAAGATTCCAATCTAACGGAAGATGTATCCATTGTTGTGGATGGTACAAGTAATCTAATAGCTTCTGTTTGAAATTCTCTATATAAGAATAAGCATTCATCATAATCTTCAGGAGTTGGATTATTCTTATTCTCTTTTACAACTTTACAATATTTAGTATGAATAGGTTTACTTCCATTTTGAATCTTTCCACAGAATTTACATACAGTGAAGCCTTTCCTTACTGCTTCTTCTCCAGCGACAAAAAGTTTTGTTCCTGTAAGATCTTTTTCTCCAAAGTTTATTTCCCTCATGGTCGCTTTTTTTACAAACTCATATCCAAAAGGAAACTCACTATTATCCATACTATAAGCTGGATCTATATCCTTATCTTCATCGACGTCCACAAGCATTTCTTTGTTATAGAACTTTGTTGTTCTATCATCGCTGTCATCATTGCTGATACTATCTTTATATCGCATGTTAGAATATACCATCTGAACTTTAAGCATAGACCGAACTTGACCAGCATCTCCCCATCCAGGACTACCACACTTATCACAAGCAATATGCGGAACATTCGATTTTTCTAATTCAGCATGCGAACAAGATGGACATAATCTCCACTTTTCAATCTTAGTAGTATTAATATCTACTTGATCTATATTAAGCTTCATTCCACCTGCATAAAAACTATTAAGGGGAGCAAACTCACTTATAGCTGTTGAAGCTGCTCTATTATACTCATATGTATACTTCTCACCCTTTTTCTTTTCACCATCATCAGATATATCCGTTCTAAATAATATAGCTTTAAGAACAATACCAGACTCAGGGAATGCATAATTGGGCAGAAGTCCCTGATCAGACATAAATTCAAAAGTATTCTTCTCATTTATACTCTGTTTTACTCTTGCAAGAGCTGCCGCCTGTCCCTTGAGCTCTTTTATTTCCTCCTCATATGATGAATCTTCTGGTTTTGCTTGTAGATTTTTAATTAAAGTATTTAATTCATCTATATTATTCTGAATTGCATTTCTATGCGCCTTTATAGTTTT
The DNA here is from genome assembly GCA_902783605.1 of uncultured Lachnospiraceae bacterium. Classification (GTDB taxonomy): domain Bacteria; phylum Bacillota; class Clostridia; order Lachnospirales; family Lachnospiraceae; genus Eubacterium_Q. The sequence goes on along the minus strand of CACZRU010000138.1, from coordinate 101 downwards.
GAATTCCTCAAGTATTTTCATATGCATTGGAGCCTCTTCTTTGCCATTTCCCATTGCAAAATACTTAAGTTCCTTCTTTGCATCTTCATCAAGCCCATCTT
>CACZRU010000137.1 GCA_902783605.1 uncultured Lachnospiraceae bacterium | reverse complement strand
TGCGGATAAGTTAACAAGAAAGTCCATTGAAGCCATTGAAGGATGTCAGAGACTTGCTATGGAATACAGCAATCAGGAGGTTTCTTCGGAACATCTTCTGTATAGTCTTCTTACCATAGACGACAGCCTGATCAAGAAGCTTCTGGAGAAAATGGGAATTGCCGTTTCTGCATTTATAAATGAGTCTGAGGGGCTTATAAAAAAGAGACCTCGTGTTTCCGGTTCTTCAGAGGATATCTACATGAGTCAGGAAATGAGCCGTGTTATGCTGGCAGCTGAGACAGAGGCAAAGAATATGGGCGATGCTTTCATTTCCGTTGAGCACCTTTTTATTGCGTTAATGGATAAAGGGTCTTCTGATGTTAAGGATCTGCTTAAGAAGTTTGGTGTCAAGAAGAATGATTTCCTTAAGACTCTTGCAGAGGTTAGAGGAAATAAGAAGGTAGAGTCAGATAATCCAGAGGATACATACGACGCTCTTGAAAAGTTTGGATACAACCTGGTACAAAGAGCAAGAGAGCAGAAGTTGGATCCAGTAATAGGCCGTGATGCAGAGATAAGAAATATAGTTCGTATTTTGTCTCGTAAGACAAAGAATAATCCTGTTCTCATTGGTGATCCTGGTGTTGGTAAAACAGCAGCCATCGAGGGACTGGCACAGAGAATAGTTAAGGGAGATGTTCCGGATTCTCTTAAAGATAAGGAGATTTTTGCTCTGGATATGGGATCTCTCATAGCCGGTGCCAAGTATCGTGGTGAATTTGAAGAGAGACTTAAGTCTGTACTTGATGAGGTTAAGAAATCTGACGGTCAGATCATTCTATTTATCGATGAACTTCATACCATAGTTGGAGCAGGAAAAACTGACGGATCACTGGATGCAGGTAATATGCTGAAGCCTATGCTGGCTCGTGGCGAGCTGCACTGCATCGGTGCTACAACAGTAGATGAGTATAGAAAATATATAGAGAAGGATAAGGCTCTTGAGCGAAGATTTCAGCCGGTTCAGGTAAATGAGCCAACAGTTGAAGATACTATCTCTATCTTAAGAGGTATCAAGAATCGTTACGAAGTGTTCCATGGTGTTAAGATAAGTGATGGCGCGCTGGTTGCTGCAGCTACACTTTCCAACAGATATATTACAGACAGATTCCTTCCTGATAAGGCAATCGACCTGGTAGATGAAGCCTGTGCAATGATCAAGACAGAGCTTAATTCTATGCCTGCCGAAGTGGATGAGATAAACCGCAAGATCATGCAGCTGGAGATTGAGGTTACAGCTCTTAAGAATGAAGACGACCGCTTGTCTCAGGAAAGACTTGCCAGCATTGAGAGTGAACTGGCTGAGCTGAAGGATAAAGCAAACTCCATGAAGGCTACCTGGGAAAATGAGAAAGCTGAGGTCGAGAGAGTCAAGAAGCTGAGAGAAGAAATTGAAAATGCGAAGGATGATCTGGAGATAGCTCAGAGAAGAAATGATTATGAGACCGCTGCAAAGCTTCAATATGGAACTATCAGAGATCTGCAGAAGGAATTAGAAGAGCTAGAGAACAGCAACTCCATGAAGGAAAGACAATTATTGCATGAAAATGTAACTGACGATGAGATTGCTAAGATCATTTCCAAGTGGACTGGTATTCCGGTATCAAAGCTTTCAGAGTCAGAGAGAAACAAAACTCTTCATCTTGCTGATGAGCTTCATAAGAGAGTAGTTGGACAAGATGATGCTGTTTCACTTGTCAGTGAAGCAATAATCAGATCCAAGGCTGGTATTAAGGATCCATCAAAGCCAATAGGCTCATTTCTGTTCCTGGGACCAACAGGTGTTGGTAAGACAGAACTTGCAAAAACACTTGCAGAGGCTCTGTTTGATAACGAGAATAATATCATTCGTATTGACATGAGTGAATATATGGAGAAGCACAGTGTGTCAAGACTTATCGGAGCGCCTCCAGGATATGTTGGATATGATGAGGGTGGACAGCTTACGGATGCAGTAAGAAGGAAGCCATATTCCGTTGTTCTTTTCGATGAGGTTGAGAAGGCTCATCCGGATGTATTCAATATAATGCTTCAGATTCTAGATGATGGCCGTATCACTGATTCCAAGGGTAACCTGGTGGATTTCAAGAATACCATACTTATCATGACCTCTAACATCGGTTCAGAGTTCCTGCTAGATGGTATTGATGATGACGGAAATATTAAGGCTGAGGCTGAGAAGCAGGTTACTGATATGCTGAGACTTCATTTCAGACCAGAATTCCTGAACAGACTTGATGAAATCATTATGTTTAAGCCACTTACGAAGGAGAATATTTCTGGAATTGTTGACCTTCTTATGAACGACCTGAATAAGAGAGTTAAAGATAAGGAGCTTTCAATCGAGCTTACTCCTGCAGCCAGAGATTATATAATCGATAGTGGATATGATCCTATCTATGGTGCAAGGCCTCTTAAGAGATTCCTGCAGAAGAATATAGAGACATTGGTGGCAAGAGCAATCCTGAGTAATACTCTGACAATGGGTGATACGGTGACGATTGATTATAATGGCATTACTCTTACAGTCTGCTAAGCATTGACGCGATAAATATATTTGATTTATAATAGCTTCGGTCTAATTGGCCGGAGCTATTATTTTTTTAAACAGGACAAGACTGACAGATTGAATTGGAATGTGAAAGAAAAACTAAAGAAGGTAGTATATTACAGGCTTCAGAATAAATCAGTTATGAATAAGCTTGTGCATAGGAGAAAGCATATCTGCCTTGTGATGGCAGTGTGCCTTATTTTTGTGTGTTTATCTTATTCTTCACCATCTAATGACTATTTTTTTCAGACTGATGTATGCTCTAATATTAGTTCTGATGATCAGGACTATTTTCTGGGTGTAAATCATGAAAATGTTAATGGCTATCTGGTTAATGATTCGTCAAGTACAACCTTTAACGACGAGCGAAAGGACTATGAAGACGAGAAGAGCAAGGCCGAAGCTTATAAGAATACAGCGGAACAGCTCATAGAGGATATACAGGAAGTTAATGAACGGATAAATGAGCAGGCAAAGTTGATTGAACAGGAGAATGCTGAGATAGCTTCTATTGATAAAGAGATAGAAGCTTCAGAAGAAGATATTCAAGATGTTGAAGATGATATTGCTGAAAAAAGAGAACAGTTATCAAATATAATAAGTCTTATTTATGAAAATTCTATATATGAAGACGAACTGACTGATCTGATGAAGGCTGAGGATATGTATTATCTTATGAATAAGGATGAATATACCAGTAGTATCACAGCATATATCGATAAAAAGATAGCGGAGCTTGAACAGATCGAAGAAGATAAGTACGATAAAAACCAAGAACTGGAATTACTAAAAGAATCAAGACAGTTTCAGCTGGAAAAATATGAAGAAGAACAGTCAAAAATGGCTGAGGAAATAGCTGAGCTCACAGAGCTTATGGAAGATGCTAAGAAAAAAGCTGAGGATGCTGAAGCCTTTGCAGAACAGTTAAAGGAAAAAGTTGATGAGCTTGAAGCAAAAGAAAGAGAACTCCTTAGTTCAAGAAGATATACTGGAGAATCTAGTAATGTAGTTTATGACGGTGATGGTACGGATTACTACTATACTTCTCCATATCCATATACAGATGAGGAACTGACGATGCTGGCAGGAATCATTGAGGCGGAAGCAGGAAGTGTCAGCTATCCAGGTATGGTGGCCGTCGGAAGTGTTGTAATGAACAGAGTAGAAAGTCCGAATTTCGATAATACGATAGAAGGAGTTATCTACGCTCCATACCAGTTCGAACCTGTATCCATAGGCACCTATGCAGTTATTCTTGCCAGGGGACCTGCCTCCTCCTGCTATCAAGCTGCTCAGGATGTACTTGAAGGAAAGCGGAATGTTCCGAATTTTTATTTCAAGGCTGCCTGGTATGCCGAAGCAAATGGAATTGAGGGCGTAAACATAGGAGGAAACGTGTTTCATTAAAGTTACTATTCACAGGAAATGCCATGTTTGATTCAATAATAGGAAACCTAACAAAATACCAAACCCTGGTGGTTACTCTGGATGTTGCAGTTTTTATGCAGCTTATAGGCCTGTTTTTTGTTGTGCTTATTGATAGGTATATCAGCAGAATGCATAGAAGGCTTTTTCTGATTATTGATATTCTTCTTACTGTTATTGTGTTAGAAAATCAATTTGGAGAACTTTTGGATTATTCCAAAACTCCATATGTGATCTGGATATTTATTAATATTCTGGGCTATATAATCAGGCCGATAGTAATAATGCTGCTTATAAAAATAATAGATGATGATAACCAGCAGGGACCATTCTGGGGACTGATTGTTTTAAATGCCATTATCTACATGACAGCATTTGTCTCCCCTATTGCAGTTTCATATGATGAAAATGGCAGCTTTCATAGAGGACCTATTGGATATTCCTGTCATGTGATAAGCTTGATCCTTATTGTTTGGAATATTGCATATACCTTATATAAGTATAGAGAGAAAATATATAAGGAAGGAATAATTCCGATCATTATGTCCGTAGGCATCATATTGTCTGTATTTGCAGATTCCAGCACAGGCTTTAATGCACCGATAACATTTCTTACCGTTTCCATGGTGAGTGGATGCGTGTTCTATTATATATGGCTGCATCTGCAGTTTGTACGAGAACATGAGGATGCGCTTAAGGCAGAACAGAGAATTCAGATAATGATATCTCAGATACAGCCTCATTTCCTTTATAATACTCTTTCTACTATTCAGGCTCTCTGTCATGCAGATCCGGAAATGGCGGCAGAGATATCTGGTAAGTTTGGAACCTATCTTAGACAGAACCTTGATTCTCTCAATCAGGCAGACTTAATTCCATTCAGCAAGGAGCTGGAGCATACAAAGATATATTCTGATATTGAACAGATAAGATTTCCAAGTATACAGGTAAACTATGATGTGGTAGACTCGGATTTTCTTCTGCCTGCACTAACTCTTCAGCCTATGGTGGAAAATGCGATTCGTCATGGCGTTCGTGCTAGAAAACAGGGTATAATAAATGTTACTGTTCAGAAGCTCGAGGGATGTTACGAGATAAAGATAGAAGATAATGGCAAGGGATTTGATGTGACAAAGCTGGATTCTATGGAGAATACTCATATTGGTCTTAGGAATGTTAAAGGGCGAATTGAAAATCTCTGTAATGGAGAATTTCAGATAGAGAGTGTTGAAGATGAGGGAACTTGTGTTACAATAAGGGTGCCTTCAGCTGAATAATCAGAAACAGCTAAAAGCAGTTAGTATTTGTTATAAAGTAACGCAAATAGGGAAAATTTATGAGAGTGATTTGTATTGATGATGAGGAATTAATCCTGAATATGACTGTAACCATGTGTCAGAAACTGCCACAGCTGGATGAGGTGCATGGTTTTTCAAATGCACCAGAGGCACTAGAATGGCTTGTTGAGAACAGTGTAGATATTGCGCTTCTAGATATTGATATGCCAGAGATAAATGGTATTCAGATGGCCATGGAGATAAAAAACAGATATCCAAATGCTTCTATTATATTTGTAACAGGCTATTCTGAGTATGCACTTGAGGCTTTCAGGCTTCACGCTTCCGGCTATCTTTTGAAACCAATCAGTATGGAACAGCTTGAAAAAGAGATTGAGTATGCTTTGTTCCGAAAAAATACAAAGACACATTCTTCTGCACATATTGCAGTGAGGACCTTTGGAGAATTTGATGTTTTCGTAGATAGGAAGAGGGTTAACTTCAGCAGAGCAAAATCTAAAGAGCTTCTTGCGTATCTTGTGGAAAAACAGGGTGAATTTATAAAGAAGGAAGATGTATTCCAAGTGATGTGGGAAGGTGATAGCTACGACAGAGCAAAACAGAAGCAGATGGATGTTATAGCCAGAAGTCTTTATGCTACATTGGAGGAATATGGGATTTCAGATATAGTTGAGAAGAAGAGAGGAGCGTTCCGGGTAATCCCAGAAAAAATAGACTGCGATCTTTACAGATTCCTTGAAGGAGATGTGGAAATAATAAACAGATATAGAGGAGAGTATATGAATTCCTATTCCTGGGCAAGTATGATGGAAGGGTATATAACAAGCAGTATTGGTACAGATTAAGGAGTGGATAAGCCAGATTGACGAAAGTTGATCTGGTTTTTTTTGATGGTGTTGGACATTTGTTGGACAATGTGTTGTACAATGTATTCCATAAGGGGAAATTTTAGCAATTTTTAAATAATTGTTTGTTTAGTTTGTTTCAAAAAGTAGTGTTTCAAAAAGTAGTGTTTCAAAAAGTAGTGTTTCAAAAAGTAGTGTTTCAAAAAGTAGTGTTTCAAAATAATAGTGTTTTAAATAGTAGTAATCTTAAAGTATTAAATTAGTGTTGAAAAGAATTATAATATAGGTGCGAAAACCAGGGAAGAATGATGAAAGCAATTTGTGTAGATGATGAAAAAATAGGAATGGAATATCTGATCACACTCTGTGACAAGATAGAGATACTTTCAGATGTTAAAGGTTTTGCAAAATCAAGAGAAGCACTTGATTATTGTGAGAAGAACCAAGTAGACATTGCCATGCTGGATATTAATATGCCTGATATAAATGGGATAACTCTTACATCAAAGCTGAGAGAGATAAATCCAGATATCAGGATTATTTTTGTTACTGCGTATGAACAGTATGCTGTTGATGCCTTTAGTGTTCATGCAGATGGTTATCTGCTCAAACCGGTCACCCTTGAAGTTTTGAAAAATGAGGTGGAATATGTACTTTCTGGAGTGAAGAAGGAGAGTCAGGACCATATAGTGGTGAAAACGTTTGGGGACTTCGAGGTATATGTCGATGGAAATAAGGTGAACTTCTCTAGATCAAAATCAAAGGAGCTGTTTGCTTATCTGATAGACAGACAGGGAAGAGCGGTGAATAGAGCAAATGTATTCTCTATGTTATGGGATGAGGGTGTTTATGACCGTTCTATGCAGAAACAGCTGGATGTGATCATCAGAAGTCTTAAGACATCTCTTCAGAAAAATGGTATAGGTGAAATTCTGGAGATGCAGAGCGGAACCATGAGAGTCAGAACGGAGCTTGTTAATTGTGACCTCTACAAATATCTTGAAGGTGATGAAGAGGCGATTGGTAAGTATCATGGAGAATATTTGAACAGTTATGGCTGGGCAAACTTCTCAGAGAGATAAAAGATAAGAGATAAAAGATAAAAGTTTAATATAATATTATTGGTGACAAAAAATAATAATTGGTAAAATCAAATTAGTAAAAATCAAATTGGTAAAAAGTTAAAAAGTTAAAAAGGTAAAAGTAAAAATGGTAAAGGGTTTAGAAAGGGGATAAAGTTATGATTACAATGTCTGTAGATGATCAGGTTAATGTGGCAGAAGAAATAACTAAAATGATGACAGAGATTGATCCAAATGGAACACATAAGTCCTTTGGTACAGTCAGCGAAGCTCTGGATTTTGTAAAAGATGCAAGGCCTGATGTGGCATGGCTGGATATAGAGATGCCAGAGATGTCAGGATTGGAATTGTCTATGGAAGTAAAAAAACTATCTCCAAAGACAAATATAGTATTTGTGACAGGACATGAGAAATTTATGTACGATGCATTTAAAATTCATGCCAGCGGATTTGTTCTTAAACCGGCTCAAAAGGAAGATCTTCAGAGGGAACTGGAAAATCTCCGTAATCCTATAGAGAGAGAACGAAATGGACTTGTTAGAGTTCAGTGCTTTGGTAACTTTGAAGTGTTTGATAAGGATGACCACCCAATCAAGTTCAAGAGAAGCAAGAGTAAAGAACTTCTTGCTTATATGATAGATAGAAGAGGTGCTCTTTGTTCAATTGGTGAACTTTGTGGGGTCCTTTTTGAGGATAGAGATGAGGACAGAGCTCTCAAGAAACAGCTGAGAGTATTTCTATCAAGTCTTCGAGATGACCTTTCAAAGGTTGGAGCGGCAAACGTATTTGTTAAGGGCTGGAATGCATATGGTGTTGACTGTTCTCTTATTGATTGTGACTACCTTAACTATTTAAAGGGTGACAGTTATGCAGTTAATTCCTTTCTTGGAGAATATATGCTTCAATACTCTTGGGCTGAGATGACACTTGGTGAGCTTATCATGAAGCCGGACTCATTTGGTGATGAATAAAAGATTTATGGCAAGAGGATTATGGCAAGATTATTATATATAGAAGAATAATTATAGAAGAATAATAGATATAAGAACTATGATAGTAGAAAAAGCGGATTATAAAACATTAAGAGCATTTCCATATACAGTGTTTGCGGTACTTGCAGCTACACTGTTTATTATGGTGTCATTTGCTCTATATTCAGTACTTCTCGTAAATGGAGAAGTAACCTTCTACCAGCTTACTAACGGTGCATATATTGTATGTTATTTCCTAAGATATCTTTCTATAGTTGCATGCTTTGTATGTTTATACAGACTGGCTGACCTGTCAAAATGGATAAACCTTGCCTGCATACTCTGTGTATGCTACATGATTTCTGAACTCCTCAGCCGTGTTTCTAAATGGCTGGCAAATGTATTTAAGGGAAGCGCTTCAGTAAATCTTATAGCTTTGTTTATAAATATAATTCCTACTCTTTTTGTTATGATGGTAATTGTATTTATGTTAAATGGAATTTGCGATATCTATAAGGATATGGGAAAAGAAAAAGAAGGTAAAAGCTACAGGAGGATAAAACCTTACTGGGTAATGGCTGAGTTCATACAGATGATCATAAGTGCAGTGCTTACTCCACTGGCTTATTCTCTTGCAGATTCGGTGGCGTTACTTCCTGTTGGAGTGGTGATAATAGTCTGTGAATTATTATATGTAATAGTATCCCTTTTGATTTATCTAAAGGTTAAGGGATTCTGCTACGAATATTACATGTATAGTTATAATAGTGGGAGATAGTATGGATTTTGGAGCAATAGATTTTACAAATGCTGTTACAATTGCAAATCTGATATGCATCTTTGTTTCCATGATACTCGGAACGGTTGTACTTCTTACTGCTATTCAGATGAGGGTTCATAACTCCCGTATGGCATGGTTCATAGCTGCTATATGTATAGTTCTTGGTGGACTTATGTTCCAGCTGAGTAATACACAGATTTATTCTAGGATTTTTTATGCAATGGTCCCTCCTATATTTGGACTCTACTTTATTGAAACAGAGAGAGTGGAAGGACAGAAATGGGATGGGCTGTTCTGGACGACAATCCAAAGTCTTGTGGCTTTACTTGTATTCATATTCATGGTATTCAATGGAGATGAATTCTTTGTATATTTAGTGTTCCTGGCTCAGTATCTGATAGTAATAATAATGCTGATCTTTTCTTCAAAGGATATAGTAGCCAGTATTTACTTCCTGATAGGATCCATGTTCCCGGTAATCAGTGCGCTTATAGGCATGGCTGATCCAAAGCTTCATTTTATGGGACTGGGAATAATAATGATGTTCCTTATGATATTCTTTGGATATCAGATGGATATGGAAAGGGCACTTCTTAATAAGCAGGTTGAACTTTCTGAAAATAAGGTTTCACTCCTTATGGAACAGATACATCCTCATTTTATATATAATTCACTTCAGCAGATAGCGCTTCTATGTGATGAGGATGCTGACAAGGTAAAGCCGGCAATATTTAACTTCTCGGCATACCTGCGAAAGAATTTTGAAGCGTTGACCAATGAAAAGATGATTCCTTTCTCACAGGAGATGGAACATGTGGATGCCTATGTTGCGCTTTCACAGATTCTTCCTTCCAGAAACTTTAATGTAAAGAAGGATTTTCAGATAACGGACTTTTATCTTCCTGCTCTGGTTATTCAGCCGTTGGTTGAAAATGCAATCTATTATGGAATCGGGATGAGTACAGAGGGAGATGATATCCTGATACAGACAAAGGAAGAAAATGGTTTTGTTGTCATCCGTGTTGTGGATGATGGGCATGGTAAACAGACAGAACTATCTACACAAAAGAAGCATAAAAGTGTAGGAACAAAGAATGTAAAAACAAGACTTAAGATACTCTGTGACGGAGAATTATCCTTGAATAAATCTCCTGAAGGCACTGAGGCTATGATAAAAATACCTAAAAATAAAACTCTAAAGCCGGAAAAATAGCAGATATTTTACTTTGATCAGTTTAAAAGTTATTTATTTGTCGTAAATTTTGACAAATAACAAAAAAAGAATTAATATTTTTTAGTATTTGTTGCTCTTTTGTTATGCTTTTGTTGCTATAATCGAAGCATAAGATAAATAAAAGCTTTGAGAACGAGCAAATTAACAACAAATATTAAATATCCAAGGAGGATGGGAGAATGAAAAACCTAAGAACTAACCTAATTACAAAAATTAAGGGCGTAGCGTCTAATAGCAAGGCGTGTGCGGCTATTAAATCAGCAGCGCTTACAGTCGTTACAGGAATCGTAACAATGTCTTACAGCGTGGCTTCTTTTGCGACACAGAACCCTTCAGCTGAAGTTGATACATCTCAGGGACAGGATCTATCAGGAGTGGTTGATCCAATCGTTGGACTTATCAATTCTTTTGTTAATCCGCTTCTTGCACTTGTAGGAGCAGGTGGAACAATCTTCTGTATTTTACTCGGTGTAAAGTTTGCAACAGCTGAGGAACCACAGGAAAGAGAAAAGCGTAAGCAGGCACTTAAGACAGCGCTTATTGGATTTGTACTTATCTTTGTACTCATCGTAGCACTTAAGCTTTCTATTGGACCTCTTACAACATGGATGAATAATTCATTAACAAGTCAGTCATCAACCTAAGAAATATAAAAAATAAGAATAAAAATATATGTGATAGGGGAATATAGCCGGAAAAGGCTATATTCCCGATTGCATTTATTAAAGACCTGAAAAAAATGTTCTCAAAAGCGGCAGGTGCTGCCTGCTCTAAATAGTCAAAATATAAATTTTTAACAAAATACTATTGTTTTGACCCGTTAGAAGAGACAGCACATGTTTATAAAGTTTAATAATATTTTATGTATATCTTATGTTTAGGAGATGCGTATGAAAACTTGGCATAAAGTAATGCTTAATATAATGGTATTCGTTATTCTGGCTGGAGTAGTTGGATTCTTTATCAGATCGGCAGTACCGATGATAAATGGTTCTATATCCGGTTCGGGCTATAAGCTTGATCCAATGCTCTTCCTTTCCTGGAAGACTTGGGCTTATGGAGCTTTAGCTGCTGTGGTTATAGCGCTTATCTGGCTTCTCTCAGGAAGTAATCTGGAATCCTTGATGATGGAGAAAAGCGGGACTTTTCTTGGAAGCAAGAAAGGTAAACCTGATGTTGTCAGAGGTTCATTGGAAAACAGCCGTTTCCTTACAGATCAGGAAAGAGATAAGTACTTTCCTAAGCATACATACAGCCAGCTGAATTCAGTAAAGAAAGACGGGATTCCTGTCAGGGCCGTTCTTGATAAGAAGAATGCGCTTCAGGTTAATTTCCTTCCAGGTGCACATTCACTGATTATCGGTGCTACTGGTTCTGGTAAGACAACCACATTTATCAATCCTATGATCCAGCTTCTTGCCTCAACTGCAGCAGGCAGCTCAATGATCATGACTGACCCTAAGGGAGAGCTTTTTGATCTTCATTCAGGATATCTGGTATCCAGAGGCTACAGAGTTCTACTCCTTGATCTCCGTGATACATATTCATCATCAAGATGGAATCCGCTGGATGGTATCTGGGATATGTACCAGGATTATGCAGAGGCAGGAAAGGGTATTAAGTTCCATAAGGATGACATGTCCAAGTATCCTGATCTTAAGAGAATGGATGGAGAGGCTGAAAAAGGTCAGCCTTGGGCAGAATGGAGAGGAAAGGCATATGCAGATCTTACTCACTGTCAGGACGATGTTTCTGTAACCCGTCAGCAGTTCTATGATGAAATGTACGAGGACTTAAACGACCTTATCTCCGTTATTTGTCCTATTGAAAATGAGAAGGATCCTGTTTGGGAGAAGGGTGCCCGTTCAATCATAATGGCAACCTGCCTAGCGATGTTAGAGGATTCGGAAGATGAAAGACTTGGTATGACCAAGGACAAGTTCAACTTCTTTAATATCAATAAAGCACTGACTAATTCCGAAGATGAGTTTGCAACTCTTAAGGAATATTTCGAAGGAAGAAGCAAGCTGTCTCAGGCATATACACTGTCTCGTCAGGTTATGTCAGCGGCTGATACAACTCTTTCTTCATATATGTCTATCACATTCGATAAGCTGAATATGTTTAATGACCGTGGCCTTTGTGGTCTTACATCAGCGACAGATGTGCAGGCTGAGAAGTTTGCTGATCAGCCAACAGCACTCTTTATGAAGATACCTGACGAGAAGGATACAAGGCATGGACTTGCTGCTGTATTTATTCTCTGTATGTATAAAGCACTTATCAAGGTTGCATC
>CACZRU010000136.1 GCA_902783605.1 uncultured Lachnospiraceae bacterium | reverse complement strand
TCATCAATATCAGGCATATGAGGTCTCATTGCCTTATGAATATTAACTACGGTAATGATAACTCCGATAATCGTTGCTATAAGTGATGAGATAAGATATCCAACACCTTCATTTATGTTCACAATCATTATTCCAAATGTCTGAGCATAAAAACATAATCGAAATGCATCTTTTAGACTCATCTCCAATTTACTAAACTTAAGCAGACTTATGGATGTTCCTGTATAAAGAACCGCAAGAAGCAAGTACTTAACAGCCTTTACACCACAGATTATAAGAAACGTTGTAAACAACATGATGTAAAAAAATGGCACCATCTGCACAAGCATTTTATTATTAAAGCCATCCAGAAACAACATCTGATTAGAATACGAGTATATTTCGTTATAAGAACTGTCATCCTTTATATCAGTAATGGCAAGCATCTTTGTATACTTACTGCCAATTGCTATATAAATACCCGGCTTATCGAAATCACCAAACCTGAACTCATCAAGATCTGTATCTATAAGAATTGATCCACGAGATATATTCATCTCAAATTTCTTCTCAGCTTTCAGCTCTCCATCCTTCATCTCGAAAGCAGGAACTTTATTCTCGAAAAGATTAGTAAACCCTCCAAATGACGCAACCTTAGAAAGACTAGGAACACCAAATGATACCAGCCCAGCAAATATAGATATAAAGAATACATAAGCAACAAACTTTGCTGTACTGCATCTCACACTGGTAATGGCAAGTTCTCTGGTCTTTATCAGTGATGTCATAAAGATGTCCATTATTGTAATCTTTTTATCTGGTTTTATATTTTTATTATCAGCAAATGAATCCATATAATACTAATAACACCTCAAAATAATCAAGCAGTTATGAAATCCTAAGAAAAAATGCATCAGCACTTTTACATAGGAATATCTTATTTTCTTTATATGAATATATAGTATGTCCTTAATTCATAAATTAGTCAAGCAAAAACTGAGGTTATAAACTTGCAGTTTAATTACTCTCCAAACTTATCTGCATCAAATTTATCCATAAGATTAATCATCTCTATAGCTCCAAGAGCACAGTCATAACCTTTGTTTCCAGCCTTTGTACCAGCACGAACAACAGCCTGTTCAATAGTATCTGTAGTGAGAATTCCAAACATAACAGGAAGCTCCTGCTCAAGACTAACCTGAGCAATACCCTTGCTGACCTCTGCACAAACATAGTCATAATGACTAGTCTCTCCACGAATTACAGTGCCCAGACAGATAATCGCATCATAAAGTCCTGTTTTTGCAGCCTTCTTGGCAATAACAGGAATCTCAAACGCACCTGGCACCCAAACTGTATCAATATTCTCATCCAAAACATCATGTCTCACAAGTCCGTCAACAGCTCCATCAACAAGTTTTGATACAATAAACTCATTAAAACGAGATGCAATAATACAAACTCTAACATTATTTTTTGCAACAACATTTCCTTCGATTTTCATTTTTTATCCTCCTAGATTTATCAGTTAATTATTTACTTTATTATTTATTATTAACTGTATTATAAATATAAACTGTATTATCTACTTATATATTTCAAAAAATTATAAATTCAAAACTTAAAAAAATGATATATACTCCTAGACATCACTCAGAATATGTCCCATCTTCTCTTTCTTTGTCTTAAGGTAGAACATATCATATGCAGAAGGAGCAATCTCAATCGGTACTCTTTCAACAATATCCAGATTGTAACCCTTAAGTCCATAAACCTTATCCGGATTATTAGTTAGAAGTCGGATATTTCTTATCCCAAGTTCCACAAGTATCTGAGTTCCAATAGTATAATCTCTTGCATCAGCAGGAAATCCCAGCTCAATATTGGCTTCCACAGTATCTCTTCCCTGATCCTGAAGAGCATATGCTCGAATCTTATTGATAAGGCCTATTCCTCTACCCTCCTGTCGCATATAGAGAAGTACGCCCTTTCCTTCTTCAGCAATCTTCTTCATAGCTGCATCCAACTGCTGTCCACAGTCACATTTAGCAGAGCCAAATGCATCACCTGTGAGACACTCAGAATGTACTCTGACAAGTACTGGCTCTTCTCCAGCTATATCTCCCATGGTGAGAGCCACATGGTGTTCTCCGTTAAGTTTATTGATAAAACCATGAATAATAAATTCTCCATATCTGGTAGGAAGCTTTGCCTTTGTAACCTCTTCTACAAAAACCTCATGCTCCTTTCTGTACTGAATCAGCTTTTCAATAGTTGAAATCTTAAGCTGATGCTCTGCTGCAAACTTAACAAGATCATCGAGCCTAGCCATGGTACCATCATCATTCAT
>CACZRU010000135.1 GCA_902783605.1 uncultured Lachnospiraceae bacterium | reverse complement strand
TCATGTTATTACAAACTTTGATACAAATGTAAAGGTAGAATATAGCTGGGATTTTATGAAGAATCTATATGATGATGTCAAGAACAGGGCAACATATATAAACATGAGGTGTATTCCAGATCATGCAATGCTGATTGCCGAGGTTGAGATTTAAGTGGTCGTAAGTATGTTGAAGTAAGTTTTTTGTCGTAAGTTACTTGTGGGCTTAATAGGGCCAAGGGGTGTAAGATAGTATATGAATGGTGGGGGCATGAAAAAGAGTAAAAAAACAGATAATAAAAATATTATAAAAGATGATACAAAGGATATCGCAGTAGAACAGTCAGACCTCAAAGAAGAGCAGGAGATAGTTGAGCTTCTTGAAGGAGCTAGAAATGGGGATAACGAGGCATGGGAAAAGCTATGTGCTAGGTATTTGCCATTTATCCATTCTCGCGTGAATTATTTCCTCAGCAGATTTATGATTAAGCAGGTGAAGAAGGAAGAGATGAGGGACGACCTGGTTCTGGCCGGCTGGAATGGATTTATTGATTCTCTGAAGAATTATGATCCTGAGAATGCTAAGTTGATAACATACAGTCGAAGCTATATTGATGGTGAGATTAAGAAGGAACTGGATTTTCAGTTCAATCCAATGGGGATAGCGTCAAAAGCTGAGTCCGATATATCAGATATAGACAGGCTGTTTATGGATGCAGAAATAGAAGAACTGCTTCAAAATGCACCTGATAAGGGCAGCTACAGTCCTGACAGAAGGACGCTTCAGATCATGGAAATCCTTAGGATTCACACTGATGAAGATCACAGCGTTACCCTTCAGGAGATTGCGAAGCTGCTCCAGCTTTACAGAGTGCAGAAGTATAATAACGGTACTAAGCTGGAGGATATTGATCGTACCATTTCCAATAATCTCAGTAATGTCCTTCAGGAAGTGGATCCACTGGAATATACAGAGGAAAATGAACCTGAATACAGGATTCTATATGACGGCTATAAGGATGACCTGCTTAAGAAGAAGCTGAGTAAGAAGTCGGGAAAAGTCGATATTACGAATTTCTCCTATGTGCATCTCTTCAATAACGAGGAGTTAGACCGACTTATCGAAATAATATGTTTCTCTGACATCCTCTCCAATGAGGACAAACTGAAGTATATCAAAAAGCTGGTATCAACGGCCAGCATTCACTATAGAACCCCATTTTGGAATGGAGAGAAGCTTAAGTTCAATCCAAAGACTATCCATAATAGGTTCAGCAACAGGGAGATTGCCTGCAGAGAAGAAATACCGAATAATCTCAAGGTTATCCAGCAGGCAATCAACTCCATGGCGAAGATAAGCTTCATCTACAACCGTCACACTTCGGACCATGGACTTAAGCCGAGAATGAATAAGAGGCATGAGATCAGCCCTTATCATCTGGTGGTATATCATGATAATTATTACTGTATCGCACTGAATCAGGATGGAAAGGTTGTGATGCACTACAGGGTGGACCTTATGTCCGATGTTCAGATGCTCCGAAATGAGGATGGAAGCGTTGTACCTGCACAGGTTACTGCCTTTGAAGGACTTCCTCTACGAAGAGAATACTGGAGCCCGGACAAATACCTTTCAGAGCACTTCAACATGGCCTTCGATGAACCACAGACTATTCGTATAAAGATACGGGATATTGACTATACGATTTTGCAGGAGTGGTTCGGAAACCATTTTGAAAAGACAAGAGAACAGTGCGAAGAAGGCTATGACATAGTAGAAGTCAACACCTCTCCATCAATGATAGTCCACTGGGCCCTTCAGTATGGAGAATATGTTGAAATAATGAACGAAGACATCAGAGCAAAAATCAGGGAAGAGCTAGATAAGTTAACAAAACGGTACCAGTAACTAAATTGTACCAGTAAACAGACAGCAGTGATAATTCTTGGCAGGGCTGTCATGGGGGATAGTTCTCAGTAGGCGGTCTGCAGAATATTGCAGACATATAATTACATAATATAGGTAAAAGAAAGGATCAAAAGAATCATGAGTTGAAATACCTCATGGTTCTTTTTTTGACTATTCATGCCCTGCGAAGAATCTTTGAATATGAAAATATAAGAAGAATAAGTGAAGAAGAAAACGTAAAAAGAAGAGAAAAAGAAAAAAAGTGAAAAGGAAAATGTGAAAAAGAAGTGAGAATAGAAAAGGAGTGTGAAATTATGAAGAACAAGAACATGAACAAGAACATTATGAAAACATATTTAGGAAATGAATACTCCAACAACCATGTCCG
>CACZRU010000134.1 GCA_902783605.1 uncultured Lachnospiraceae bacterium | reverse complement strand
ACTTCTTAACCTTTTCACTTCTTGTTAAGTCTCTTAGCAAGTCTGTTATTTAAGTATGCCATAACTCTATGTCCAAAAAACTTCCCACCTTATTTCTCTGGAACAAGCAGCTTCCAATCCTTTTCCTTACGGCTTCCAAAATCAACAAGCAGAGCCTTTTCACCTTGATGAACTAGAGGAGCAAAATACGACCCAATGCTCATTGAATATCTCTCATCTGAATCAGTCTTAGCTGTAATATTTGTAATATTTTTTCTGCCATAGAAGCAATGTTCTACCTCTTCAAGAATACAGTCAACAACTGTAAACCTTCCAGAGCAAATGCAGTATGACTTTCTTATCGAACTGATCAACCCCTTCATCGTGAAGAATAAGATCAGTGCCATAAAAATATAAAATGCCACACATAACACGCCACTCTTTAAGGTCCATCCATATACGGGAGTATTTATATCTGAACGAATATTTAATATTGTAAAGATCAAAACTCCTATATCAAATATTCCAACCAGTACTGCAGAAAAGATATCCTTTCTTACAATCTTCTTCATTATATAATCTTTTTCTTCAAATTTTGCTTCACGCCATCCCATAACACTTACCTCCTTCACAAACACAAAGAGCATTACCAATATATGCATAATGATAGCAAAATTTGATATAGCAATATATACACAGTAATGGCGAATAAGCTTATCTATTTCGCTCATTAGGAGAAATAGATACATGGAGCAAATGATATATATCGACAACGAGGGATGAATAACTACAGTGTTATCCATCCCTCGTTTCATCTCATATCATCTTTCTATTTATCACGTCTAGCTCTAAGTGCATCCAGCTGTGCCTGGAATCTTTCGTGCTTTATATTTGGAAATGCAGTGATAAGTCTTCTGGTTCCGAACAGTCTGCGATACATGATCTGAGTCTTTATATGCTCAACCTTTTCCTCAAGCTCTGCTCTCTTAGACTGATATTCAGCTCTCTTGGCATCCCGCTCTTCTTTCTTATCTATCACTGAAGCGTAGAAGTCGCCTCTCTTTTCTGCAGCTTCTGCCTTGCCGGCCTCAATCTTATTAACAACTTTTATTGTGCTATTTCCAATAACCTCGGACATCTCATCGCTCATCCTAAGGATATCTCTCTGAATCTTCTCCATCCTCTCAAGTTCTTTATTCAGCTTAAGAACTGTAAGTACAGTTATGATAATGTCAGCAACAAATGTTATATACATAACTATGAGTAGAATTATCCCCAGCATTCTAGGTATATGGTTGACAATTCCTGCAAATGTCGGCTGTACGATTCTAAGTACAAATGCTATTGCCAGTCCCCAGATAATACTGAACTCCAGACAGATATATCCATTCAGATTGAATTTACGGTCGCTGTAATCCCACCATCTTGCGTGGAACAGCTTATCCAGCAGAAAACCGGCCACAAGCTCTATAAGAGTTGCAAATATGATTCCTATGATAAACAGAATCATCGGACTTACCACGCTGACATCAGTGTCAAATCCAAATGCCACACCTGTCAGATACAGAACTATAAGAACCATGATTACTCCGGCACCGTATACCGGACATAATGGACCATTTAGAAAGCCCCTATTTATGACCTTGCCTAAGGTTACAGCGTGGTAGCTAACTTCAATCACCCAGCCAACTACTGCATAGATCATAAAGAACCAGAGAACCTGGTACATTGTCATCCCACAAATCATTGTATTACCCTCCCCAAAACAATAATTTCTACTTATTATACCACAACGATAAAGAGGGATGAATAACTACATGTTACTCATCCCTCAATTCATTTACTTATCCAAGAAATATATTCCCTGGAGCACTAAGTGCTTTTTCAGATTTAGTTAGTGATTCCGTTTGCATCGAACCAGTACTGTACGCCATCAATCCAGAGATACTGGCTTACTGGGTACCAGCCTGATGCATCCATGTACCACCAGCCTGAAGCTCCGTGCATCCACTGTCCGCCGTAGTATGCCTCTACCCATGCTCCGTCACTTCCGAGCCAGCAGCCGTCACGGTATTCGCTGTAGTCCATGTAGCCATCTGCTGTGAAATAATACCACTTGCCGTCTATCTTCTGCCACTTTGACTTTGGATACCAGCCTGAACTATCTTCATACCACCAACCTGTGCCGTCATTCTTCCACTGTCCCTTTGGTGCATAGCTTGCTGAACCATTAGTTTCATACCACTGTCCGTTTACCCACTCTCCTGAGTACTTCTCTGCATTTGCAAGTGCCTTCTCAGCGTTTGCGAGTTTAGCCAGTGTCTGCTCGTTAACCTTTGCCTTCTGCTCTGCTGTAAGTGCATTGTATGCATTTCTTGCAGCTTCTATAGCAGCCTTATCATCCTTTGAAATCTTTTCAGGTGATGGAAGATCATTGATCTTATCTACAACATCTCCTGCCGCCTTTGTATCTGCTGCTTCTTCTGCTGCCTTCTTCTCAGCTGCGCGCTGTTCTTTAAGGTTTCCTTCAAGTTTGCTAACGATATCTTCAACAGCCTTCTGATTCTCTTCTGGAGTCTTTGACTCGTTATACTTAAGATTGTCTATAGCTGTCTTTGCATCTTTAACCAGCTTCTTGCATGCATCACTGTCATCAGACTTAGCTGCATTATCTACTGCCTTCTTTGCATCTGCCTTTGCATCATCAAAGTTAGCCTTATCAACTGCAAGCTTATCTGCTGCTGCTTCATCAGCTGCATCTTCAATATCTTCTGTTGCTGTCTTAACTTCTGCCTCAGTTACATTCTTATTGTCTGCAACATCCTTAGCATCTTCTATTGCTTCACCAAGTGCATCAGCTATATCCTTATAATCATCATTTCCTGCCATAGACTCAAGCAGAGCTTCTGACTCTTCAATAGCTTCGTTAAGTTCAGTCTTGTCAACTTCCTTGATTTCTGCTGTTACACATCCAACTGTATCAAAGTGATTCTTGTCGCCCTTTACCATGTACCATACATAGTAAACTGCTGTATCTGTTGCAGATGGAACTTCATCGTCAAACTCAGATTCAGCCGGTGCAGTCTCTACATCTGTTCCAAATGCATATGTAAATTCACCCAGTTCTGTCTCACCTTCTTTAATCAGTTCATGTTCCTGTCCGTCATAGGTAAGATCTTCTGCTGTAGGAGGAGTTATAACTATTTCAGCCTTTGTAATAGTAAGAGTTGCTTCAGTATAGTCGATTTCGTAGTTATCTCCAGCTGAAAGAGTTCCCTGAAGAATACTATATTCTCCAACATCACTACCTGCTTCACGAGTAAGTGCTCCAATGATTTCATCACCTTCAACAAGTCCTTCATATGTATATGTGAATTCTGGATCATCCTCTCCATAAACCTTCTCTTTGTCTTCAGCTGCAACAGAAAGGATTCTCTGATCGATAGTAAACTGTACTTCTACTTCTCCAGCCTGATAATCAGCTGTTTCTGTAACCTCTGCCTTAAGTGTGTAATCACCAGCATATACCGGCTTAGCACCGTCGGCTTCTGCACCACTATTATCTGCTGTTGTAACTTTTGTACAATCTTCATCTACATAGTAAGTATATGTAAGCTTACCATCTTCCATAATACCAGTTATTTCTGGTTCACTTGAAGGTTCACCATATGTCCAGTCCTTAATTGTAAGTACCAGATTAAGTGGACACTTAGTGATTGAGAATTTTGCCTCTACTGATATTCCATTATAACCTGCAGTTGCGGAAATGACTGCCTTAACCATGTAGTCACCTGCAAGTGATGGAACTGTTGATGTATATGCACTATCTTCAGCATCATATGGCTTGTACATATATGTTACATTTCCACCTTCAAGATTTCCTTCAACCTGTGGAACATTAGGGTTACTGCCATATACCCAGTCTTTAAGAATTACCTTTGTCTTTTCAGGATCAAGATCAGCCTTAACAATCCTGAACTTAGCTCCTAATTCGTCTGGAAGTTCATAATTACCAGCTGCTGTTCCTGTAAGCTTAGTAATCTCTGCTGTATGAGTACCAACTGTTGTTGCTGCTCCAACTATCTTTGCGCTTACATTTGCTTTATCAGCCTCTTCAACACCTACTAATGTTACCTCTGGACACTGATCCTCAGCATTGTAAGCAGTTTCAAGCATTGCTTCTGGATGTCCTTCAACAGGCCATGTTGTTTCTCCAAGAGTCCATGTAAGTGTTACTGGTTTCTTGTTAATAACGAAACTTATAGCTGCATCTTCTGGAAGAACATAGTTGTCTTTTGCAGTTCCTGTTAACCCTGTCACTTTAGCTGTATATTCTCCAGCCTTGATCTGAGCACCAGTTGCTGTAGCCGTAATCTCATCACCAGTTACTACATTTTCAACTCCTACTGTAGGAACATGTAATTTGGCATCATATGTAAATTTTCTTGTT
>CACZRU010000133.1 GCA_902783605.1 uncultured Lachnospiraceae bacterium | reverse complement strand
CCTCTGGTTGTAATCATAACGGTATTCCTTTCTATAGATTGTCTCTTTATTATTATTTCTGGATTTTTTTGATTATTTATAGTCAATCTTTATAGTCGATTTTTGTATTTACCTATTATTCACTAGGATAAATAGGTAATAAAAAAAAGTCAAGGTTCAGGGCTATAGATTAAAACTATAAGGGTATATAGATATTTGCGATATGCTATATGCCAAAAACCTATTGACTCACTAGGTGATAGATGTTATTATGGCACCTGTAAAGCAAAAGAGCAAAAAGAAAATGAGCCACAAAAGATAAGCATATGGTTCAAAAGCTCTGAGTAAATCAAGGCTGAAAAACAAGTGAAAAAATCTAAAGAAAAGGAGGAGGAAATGATGTTAAGAAAGTTCAGTCGATTTGAATATGATCAAATGTGTTGCTGTCGAATGCAGAACTCCCGGGCAGTAGAAATTACTATAGAAAGTTCTATAGAAAGCTCTAAAGAAAAGTCTGGCAGTTGGAATATCATTTCCAAAAGCCTCTTAGAAGAGCGATGTTGACGCTGAATATAATGCAGTTAGCCCGGGAGATTAAATCATTATAAAACAGATGACTCACCGGGTTTTATTATATTCAAGTTCTGGAAACAGACAGCCTGTTAAAGAATTTCCGAGGATATGCTCATATGCATACAGAGAGTAATTGAAATAATAAAAGAGAAGAGAGTTATAAAAGAGAAAGTTATTAACAGTAACAATTAAAGAGGAAAAATTAAAAACAGTAACATTAAAAAGAAAAACAAAAAAACCCCCAATAAATAATAAATAAAGAAAGAAAAAGGAGATTAAAACAATGAGTAATTATAGATTTGAAACATTACAGGTACATGTAGGACAGGAGAAGTCAGATCCTACTACAGATTCAAGAGCAGTTCCTATTTATCAGACAGCTGCTTACACATTCCACAGTGCACAGCATGCAGCAGACAGATTTGGTCTTGCAGATGCAGGTAATATATATGGAAGACTTACAAACTCAACTCAGGGGGTTCTTGAAGAGAGAATTGCAGCACTTGAAGGTGGAAGCGCAGCACTTGCAGTAGCATCTGGAGCTGCAGCAATCGCTTATACAATCCAGGCACTTGCAGCAAATGGTGGACACATTGTAGCTCAGAAGACTATCTATGGTGGAACCTACAATCTTCTTGAACATACATTTACACAGTATGGTATTTCAACAACATTTGTTGATACAAATAATCTTGATGAAGTTAAGGCAGCAATCAAGGAAGACACAAGAGCAATCTTTATTGAGACTCTTGGAAATCCTAACAGTGATATTCCTGATATCGAAGCAATCGCAAATATAGCACATGATGCAGGACTTCCACTTGTTATTGATAATACATTTGGTACACCTTATCTTATCAGACCAATCGAGTACGGAGCAGATATCGTAATTCACTCAGCTACAAAGTTCCTTGGTGGACATGGAACAACACTTGGTGGTGTGATCGTTGAGTCAGGAAAGTTTGACTGGTCAGCATCAGGCAAGTATCCAAACATCGCAGCACCAAACCCAAGCTATCATGGCGTATCATTCTACGATGTAGTTGGACCAGCTGCATTTGTAACATATATCAGAGCAATCCTGCTTCGTGATACAGGAGCAACATTATCACCATTTAATGCATTCCTTCTTCTTCAGGGAGTTGAGACACTTTCACTCCGTCTTGAGAGACATGCAGAGAATGCTAAGAAGGTAGTAGAGTTCCTTGCAAATCATCCAAAGGTAGAGAAGGTTAATCACCCACTTCTTGCTGATCATCCAAATCATGCACTTTATGAGAAGTACTTCCCTAATGGTGGTGGTTCAATCTTTACATTTGAAATCAAGGGTGGAAAGGAAGAGGCTTGGAAGTTTATCGACAGCCTTAAGATATTCTCAATCCTTGCAAATGTAGCTGATGTTAAGAGTCTGGTTATTCACCCAGCTTCAACAACACATTCACAGCTTTCTGATGAAGAGCTCCTTGCAAATGGTATCAAGCAGAGCACAATCAGACTTTCAATCGGAACAGAGCATGTAGATGATATTATTGCAGATCTTGAAGAAGCATTTGCTGCTATCTAAGAAAAAAAGAAAAGACCAATATAAACCTGGCAAATGAGTATTATCATAAAGCGTAAAAAACTATAGCCGAAGATTTATGCCCTCCTGGAAAATGGGTTAAAAATGAATAAATCGGATAAATGATTTGGGTGAAATAAGTAGTATTAAGTTGAACATAATTGACCAAGAATAGTGAATTGTGTGATATAATAGATAAGATTTTTCGCGATGCGAAGTATGACGCTAGCTAAGAATATTATTACAAAAAAATAAAAGGAGAAGAAAGATGAGTAAGATATATAAGGGTACTACAGAGCTTATTGGAAATACACCACTTGTTGAGGTTGTAAATATAGAGAAGGAGCTGGGCCTTGAAGCTACAGTTCTTGTAAAATTAGAGTATTTAAATCCAGCAGGCAGCGTTAAGGACAGAATTGCTAAGGCAATGATCGAGGATGCTGAAGCAAAGGGCGAGCTGAAGGAAGGTTCAGTTATCATTGAGCCTACATCAGGTAACACGGGTATCGGCCTTGCTGCAATCGCTGCTGCAAAGGGTTATCGTATTATATTGACAATGCCAGAGACCATGAGCGTTGAGAGAAGAAATATCCTTAAGAACTATGGTGCAGAGATTGTTCTCACTGAAGGTGCAAAGGGAATGAAGGGTGCTATTGCAAAGGCTGAGGAGCTTAAAGCAGAAATTCCAGGTGGTTTTATCCCTGGACAGTTTGTGAATCCAGCTAACCCTGCAGTTCACAAAGCTACAACAGGTCCTGAAATCTGGAATGATACAGACGGAAAGGTTGATATCTTCATCGCAGGCGTAGGTACTGGCGGAACAGTAACTGGAACAGGAGAGTATCTCAAGAGCCAGAATCCTGATGTTAAGGTAGTAGCACTTGAGCCAGCTGATTCACCAGTTCTTTCAGAGGGAAAGGCTGGAGCACACAAGATTCAGGGAATCGGTGCAGGCTTTGTTCCAGATGTACTGAATACAGAAGTTTATGATGAGATTTTCAAAGCAACAAATGAGGACGCATTTGCAACAGCAAAGCTTCTTGCAAAGAAAGAGGGAATCTCAGTTGGTATCTCTTCAGGAGCTGCACTTTTCGGAGCAATACAGCTTGCAAAGAGACCAGAAAACAAGGGAAAGACAATTGTTGCGCTTCTTCCAGACAGTGGTGACAGATATTATTCAACACCACTCTTTACAGAATAAATGCCATTTAAAAATCTTTATAAATAAATTCTTTTAATATAACTGAACAAAGTAAATTGTATGAAACAATTAACTCTTACCAGGTTAATTGCATTAAGTTTAACTCCTAATATATAATAATTACTGCAAGAAAACACTTCGGACTGACCACCCGAAGTGTTTTTCATTTTTATACTAGTGGTTCATTGTTGCCTGTATATGCTGGTGGTATTATCTATATAGATATAATTATTTTAGTATTTGTAATGATTGAGGGAGGGTGAAATGAATCTATATATCAGTGATCTGCATTTTGGACACAAGAATGTAATACGCTTTGACGGACGTCCATATAAGGATGTTGATGAGATGGATCATACTCTTATAGAAATGTGGAACAGTCGCGTGAATAAGGATGATACAGTTTACATAGTTGGGGATCTTTGTCATAGAAGTGCTCGGCCACCTCATTGGTATCTGAGTCAGCTGGCAGGGCATAAAATTCTTATTGTCGGTAATCATGACCATCCTGTTCTGAAGGATGGTGAGGCGATGAGAATGCTAGAAGATGTTCAAAAGATACTTGTTATAAAGGATGAGGATGAGAAGGTAATATTGTGCCATTATCCGATTGCAGAATGGAATGGGTACCACCGTGGGTCATGGCTCATTTACGGACATATACATAACCGCACGGATGAAGCTTATCAGTTCATGAAGACGAAGGAGCGTGCACTAAATGCTGGGTGCATGATAAATGGATATATGCCTGCGTCAATGAAGGAATTGATTCGGAATAATGAACGGTTCAAGATGGAGAATTAGAATTGGGGGACAGGAATATATAATAAAATCTTGAAAATACCTAACTTGTGATTTATCATTTAATTGGACGCTCCTGAGAGGCGGAAGGGAGCAAAAGATAAAACAATTTAATAGTTGGATTCTATTAGCATTTTCTGCTATTCGAATTCCATTTCAATATCTTTTCAGAGGTACTTAGAAACTTGTTAATGAATTGTTATTAACTTTTTGGGGACTAATGAAAGGAGAAGAATATGGAAAAAACGAAAAATAATGATTGGGAATATGTTGTCGATGAAGAAACAGAAAACTATAATAGAAATCACAAGAGCGGAGTTTTTATCAGTTTATTTCAAACATGCAAATATGCGAAGAAAAATGCTCTCAGTTTAATGAATTCTCTTCATGGCACTGATTATACAGATGAATCTTTGGTTAATCATATAGACTTAGAATCATCTGTTTATATGGGACTAAGAAATGATGTTTCGTTTACATTTGATGATAAGCTTATAGTGCTTATGGAACATCAGAGTACGGTTAATAATAACATGCCACTGAGAACACTTATGTATATCGCTAGATTGTATGAGAGGATGACGGATAGAAAGTCCAGGTACAGGAAGAAATTAGTTAGAATTCCTACACCGGAGATTTATGTTTTCTATAATGGAAAAGAGAAAATGCCTTCTGAATACACAATGAAGCTGTCAGATGCATTTATGGAATTGGATAAAGAGATTTCTCTTGATTTGGTGGTAAAGGTAATAAATATCAATCCAAGGTCAAGAGGTGGATCTGAGATTCTTGATAAATGTAATGTGCTCAGAGAGTATAGCGAGATGATGGAAATCTTTAAAGAATATATTGATTCTGGGAATTCCAGTCCGGCTCGAGAGACTATTCAGCGTTGCATGAAGGAAGGGATTCTGGTGGAGTATCTTATGGAAGAAGGTGATGAAGTGGAGAATTGGTTATTTGCAGAGTATGACCGAGATGAGGATATCGCGGTTCAGAGAGAAGAAGCTGCGGAGGATGCTGTTGAAAGAATTAATTTATTGATACAAAAACTACTTGCGGATAATCGTCAAGAAGACTTAAAAAAATCAAGTAATGACAGAGAATATCAGATTCAGCTTATGAAAGAGTATGGGATTATTGACTAGCAATTGACAATTGAATAAGAAAAGAGTGAATAAAGTGTCTTGATGTATTTGGGTATGTCAGGACACTTTTTATTATAATCTGTATGTATGGGGATGGGCCCTAATTGTATATTTATACTTTGACACCAAGTATAGATTATAGTATATTAGACGCATCTAACTAATGAGGTTCTAAGAATGAAGAAGTATAAAGTAACTGGTATGAGCTGCGCTGCGTGTCAGGCGCGGGTGGAGAAGGCTGTTTCTGGAGTGGAGGGTGTATCATCCTGTTCGGTCAGTCTTCTTACTAATTCCATGGGCATCGAGGGCAGTGCCAGTGATAACGATATAATTAAAGCGGTGGAAAAGGCTGGATATGGAGCGGAGGTCATGGAAGATCTTCAGCTGGATGACAGGGAATCACCGATATTAGCAAAGCGACTGATCAGCTCAGCAATAATACTTATGTTCCTGATGTACCTTTCCATGGGACATATGATGTGGGGCTGGCCAATTCCTGTATTTCTGGAGAATCATGTAACCATCGCCATCGTCGAAATGATACTGGCAATAGTAGTAATGGCGATTAATAAAAAATTCTTCACCAGCGGGTTCAGTTCCCTCTTTCATGGGGCACCAAATATGGATACATTGGTTGCATTAGGAAGTACGGCATCATTTGG
>CACZRU010000132.1 GCA_902783605.1 uncultured Lachnospiraceae bacterium | reverse complement strand
CAGAATCAAGAAAACCAGAATCAAGAGAATCAGGAAAAACATGATGATGGCTGGAACAATGAAAGGCCTGAGGGTGTTGGTTATTATAAGGACAATAAGCTGCTGACAGGCTGGCAGACAATAAACGGAAAGAAGTATCATTTTGATAGTAATGGTGTTGTTGAGAGCGGAGTTAAGACAATTGACGGTTCGCTGTACTATCTAGGTGAAGTAAATATAGACTGGACAACTAAGAAGGACTCAAATGAAAAGAATTCAACTGGCCTGATTACCGAAAAGACCTGGAAGGGCAGTATCGTTAAGTACTATGTCAGTGAAGACCTGAAGATGGCAACTGGCTGGGTAACTATTGAAGGCAGGAAGTGTTTATTTGATAAAGATGGACTTATGAAGTCTGGCTGGATAATGTCTGGAGGAGAATGGTACTACATGAGTAATGATGCTCATGAATATGGTATTCAGACAGGATGCTGGATTAATAACTGCTGGCTGGGTGATGATGGTAAGTGGAGCTATAAGGAAACTGGCTCCTGGGGCTATGACAGCTGGGGCTGGTGGTATAAGGATACCTCAGGCTGGTACCCAACTAACTGCTGGGAAAAGATTGATGGCAAGTGGTACTACTTTGATGAATGGGGATATATGGTAAGAACCACATGGAAGAATATTGGTGGAACTTACTACTATTTCAACTTTGACGGAAGTCTTCAGGAAGGCTCATATGATTCAGAGGGTAATCCTATAGGACAGTGGATTGACGGCTACTGGATTGGTCATGATGGCGGATGGACTGGTTCAACTGCGTACTGGTACTGGGATGGCAACGGCTATCAGCTTTGGTCCTCAGATGATACATGGCATGCAGTGAGCAGTACTGAGATAATTGACAAGGAAGTGATAACCTTTGACGGACAGGGCTACGCAACCAGTGGTGGTGCGAGACTTCAAAATGTACCACCAATGGCCGGAACAGGATCTGATACAAAGAAGAATGTAGTTCAGTATGCTTCTAGATGTCTTGGATTCCCGTATGTATATGGTGGTTCGACAATGGCTGGAACAGACTGCTCAGGGTTTACAATGCTGGCATATCAGCATGAAGGAATAAGCCTTCCACATAATGCCGGAATGCAGTATTCAACCTATGCAGCTAATGAAGTGTGGGTTTCAGAGGTTCAGCCGGGAGATCTGCTCTTCTATGATACAGGAGATGTAGAGAATGACTATGGTACAGGTATCGGCCATGTAGCTCTCTATGTTGGAAATGGTGAAACTTTGGAAGCCGGTGACTCAACAAATGGTCGCAGGTGGTATGCATATAAAGCAGTATATGTAACAAAATAATGTGTAAATGGGGACAGGTCCAAAATGGAAATGTCCCCATTTATACTTTTTGTACTTATGACATACGGATTGCTCTATTTTCTTCGAAATAATGTGGTTTTGATGTTGAATTGGTGATACAATAGGGCTTAGGTGTGCGGTTTTATGTTATTAACATCGTCTCTAAATATATATAGCAATTAATATAGTATTGATTAAGGAGAATAAAATGGTAAAGAAGGTTGAAGGTGGAATCCTTGCTGCAAAGGGTTATAGTGTAGCCAGCAAGCGAGTTGGAATCAAACCAAAAGGTGATAATAGAGATCTGACTTTGATAAAAAGCGATGTGCCTGCTACTGTAGCTGGTACATTTACAAGAAATGTAGTTAAGGCTGCACCAGTGCAGTGGGATATGAAGGTTGTTGAGGGCGGAAAGGCCAGTGCTATTGTTATAAACACAGGAATTGCAAATGCAGCAACAGGAAAAACTGGACTTGGCAATTGTCACCGGGAGGCCGAAAAGGTGGCTGAATGTCTTGGTGTTGAAACTACTCAGGTTCTAACAATGTCCACTGGTGTTATAGGTCCTCAGCTTCCGATAGAGAAGATTGAAGAAGGAATCTACGACCTTTCGAAGACACTGGTTGCTGTTCCAAGTACAAATACTGCTGTTCTCAGAGAGTACTTCTCTGGTAACAAGGCAAATGCGTATATGGAGGCCAGTGAGGCTGCAAAGGCGATCATGACAACAGATACAGTGCCTAAGGAAGTGGCTGTGGAATTTGAGATGGGTGGTAAGGTCTGCCACATTGGTGCCATGTGCAAGGGATCGGGAATGATTCATCCGAACATGGGAACTATGCTGGGCTTTATCCTGTCAGATATAAATATAGAGCAGAAGCTGGCACAGAGTATGATGCGCGCGCTGGTAGAGAGAACATTTAACATGGTTTCTGTAGATGGAGATACATCTACTAATGATACTCTTGTATGGCTTTCAAATGGTCTTGCTGGTAACAGCGTACTAACGGCTTCATCTCTGGGAATTGAAATCAGTGACATCGATGAAACAGGAACAACTGATATCAGAGATTTTGCAGAAGCGCTGTACGAAAAAGCATCTGGTGATGCTGATTTTACCCGAGCTGAATATGCTAAGGATTTCAAGGAGCTGGTAGAGGCACTCTATACAGTATTTGAATATCTTGCTATTAAGATGGCGAGTGACGGTGAAGGAGCAACTAGACTTTTTACTGCTAAGGTTGTTGGGGCTCCAGACTATGAGACTGCAAAGACTCTTGCGAAGTCAATCATAACATCTAGTCTTTCGAAGGCTGCAATCTATGGAAGGGACGCAAACTGTGGTCGAATCTTTTGTGCTATGGGATATTCAGGTGCGAAGTTTGATCCAGAGAAGACAGATATAACAATGATGAGCAGTGAGGGAAGTATCAAGCTTATAGAGCAGGGAAGGATGCCTCAGTTCTCTGAAGAGGAAGCGCTCAGAATCCTTTCTCCAGATGAGATAACAGCCCTTTGTGACATCCATGATGGCGAATATGAAGCCACTGCCTGGGGTTGTGACCTCACCCATGAATATGTTACAATTAATGCGGACTACAGATCATAAATGTGCAAGGTGGAAATGTCCCTAATTGCACATCAAATAACGAGGAAAAATTATGGTATATAGAGAGGATATTGAGATGATCAAAAATGAAGATATAGAAGAGATTAAGAGAAAAGCCCAGACTCTTATAGAGGCTCTTCCATATATCAAGAAGTTCAGTGGCAAGAAGATTGTTGTTAAGTACGGTGGTTCTGCCATGCTGGACGAGAATCTGAAGTTTAATGTTATTCAGGATGTAGCTCTTCTGAAACTGGTTGGCCTTAAGCCTATTATCGTACATGGTGGCGGTAAGGAAATCAGTAAGTGGATTGAAAAGCTTGGCATGGAGACTCATTTTACAAATGGACTTCGTGTAACAGATGAGCCTACACTTGAGGTTGCGGAAATGGTTCTCAATAATGTTAATAGAAGTCTTGTGGGCCTTATGTCCAAGGTTGGACTTAATGCTGTCGGTATCAGTGGTAAGGACGCTGGCCTGCTGAAGGTTCAGAAGAAGCTTTCAGATGGCAAGGACATCGGATACGTAGGAGAGGTTGTGGCAACTGACAGTTCTGTAATCGATTCTCTTCTGGATGCTGACTTCATTCCTGTTGTGGCTCCAATCGGAATGGGAATTGATGATGACCATGATTACAATATCAATGCTGATGACTGTGCTTGTGCAGTGGCTACAGCAATAAATGCAGAAAAGCTGGTATTCCTTACAGATATTGAGGGAGTATTTACAGATCCTAGTGATAAAAAGACTCTTATCTCTGAGATGACTTTGGATGAGGCTCAGGCAATGATCGATAATGGTGTGGTTGGTGGAGGTATGCTTCCAAAGCTTCAGAATTGTATCGATGCCATGAATAATGGTGTTTCAAGAGTGCATATCCTTGACGGAAGACTTGAGCACTGTCTGCTCCTTGAGTTCTATACTGAGAAGGGTATCGGAACTGCTATGATCAAGGATGAAGAGTAGGAAACTACAAGCTTTATTAAAAGCCTAGTATATGATAAAATTATAGGTGTTCGTTATAGATATACTGACCGGTCTGGTATGTGAGATGGGACTGTAAGGGTTTTATAATTCGCAGTTTCATAATTCTCATATGAAGGGACTGGTGTATATGAAAAAATTAAATGTAAAACAAACTGCTTTATTTCTATT
>CACZRU010000131.1 GCA_902783605.1 uncultured Lachnospiraceae bacterium | reverse complement strand
TTTACCAGCTGATATTTCAGGTCCTTTTTCTATAACCATTCCGGAGGATGTCATCTCAGCATTAATATCTTCTGCATTTTCTACAGCAATATCAATCTCATTTTCCGCCATCAGCATTGGCTCAATGTATTTATTTTTGTAATAAACTTCAAGTGCCTTATATTCTTCACTTTCCTTATCCATCAGCTTTCCGTGCATTGCATCCATAGTATCATCTCTCGATACCCTTTTAATCACATGCTTGGAAATACTCTTTGCATGAATGGAAATTCTCTGCAGGCTGTTGACCAGGTCATATAGAGCAACTCCACCTGAAACACCACAGTCACCATCCTGAAGTCTTTCAACGTGGTGTGATTCAACCATTTCCTTCAGAACCTTTATAGTCTGTCCAAGAGGATAAACCTTATAAGCTTCATTTATAGTCTCACTGTCCACTGCCCTAAACGTCATACTCAGCATATGTCGAACCGCTTCAATTATGGTACTGATCTCCGTTTTACCCTTCTTAGAGAAAACAATCTTGTCCTCGTTACACTCCTGAGCTGTATATGCAATACTCATGCAATAGTCACCGATTCGTTCGTAATCACCTACTGTATTAAGCATCGCAGTAAGCATACTCCGGTTATCTTCCGTAAGTCTTTTACGGTCGATCTTAACGATATACGCTGAGAGCACCGTCTCGCACCTATCTATAAAATTCTCATTTTCATTTAGAATATTAAATGCGTTCTTATCGTATTCCATGAAGAGGCCAGTGGATATCTCATAGTTCTCTTTTATCTTATCGGCCATAAGAGACATGATATCCTTGCACTGCACAAGAGCGATTCCAGGAGTTTTAAGAAGCATGTCATCTAGCCTCCTGAGTTCCTCATCACCGTAAACCTCATCTGTATCCTTAAGAATTTTTCCAGTAAATGAAGCCATCTGCTTAGAAAATGGAAGCAGAACCACACTAATTATAAGATTAAATGCCAGGTGAATATTTGCAATATCACCTCTGTTTACAACCTTGGAAAACATAGGAATGCCTACTGTATAGTAGATAGAATAGATAACAACCGTAAAGATAATAGCACCCACAACATTAAAAAGGAGATAGCTGAGAGCAACTCTCTTCGCCTTCTTATTTGCTCCGATTCCACCGATGATAATGGTCATGCATTTTCCAATATTCTGCCCAATGATAATAGGAACTGCTATTCCATAGGTTACGCTTCCTGTAGCAGAAAGGGCCTGCAGAATACCAACAGATGCACTGGAGCTCTGAATCAGTGCTGTAAGCACAAGACCAGTTAAGATACCAATAAATGGATTATTAAATGAAAGGAAGAAGTTCTGGAATTCCTCTGATTCCTTAAGTGGAGCAAAGACCTCTTCCATCATAGTCATTCCATAAAAAAGAGTTCCAAGTCCAATAAGAATTCCAGAGATATCCTTCAACTTCTGTTTTTTGGTAATCATAAAAATAGCTACACCTACCGCTACAAGCATAGGTGCAAATGAAGAAGGTTTAAGAAGTTTAAGAACGATGTTTCCCGATCCTAAGTCACCTAGTCTCAGAATTTGAGCCGTTACTGTACTTCCTATATTAGCTCCATATACGACTGGAATAGCCTGAGCAAGCGTCATAATACCAGCATTTACGAAGCCTATCAGCATTATTGTGGTTGCGGCAGAACTCTGAATAACTCCAGTAACTCCAAGTCCGAGGGCCCATCCCTTTATGGCACCCACTCCTCTTTTCTTACTAGTTGTGAGTGTCTGAAGGATTTTCTCAAGCCCGCCACCTGCCAGCTTTTCTAGGGAGGATCCCATCAGGTTCATACCAAAGAGGAATAATCCAACTCCTCCAAAAAGTTCTAAAATACTAATCAAATCCATATTTTCAAATCACTTTTCTATTAAAGAATTTATAGGGTATTTGTCTATTAAACAAAATACGCCGTATAGTATATTACCATAAATCAGTGCTTTTGAACAGCAAAATCAGCCCTGATGTAATCCACGTTAATATCAGCGATTTCATATCATAAACACTGGCAATTCATTTCATAATCTTGAATAAACCTCATAATTGTGCTAAATTATCGGTTAGCTGTGTAAATATTTAATCAAAAGTCCGTACAGAGGTCATTTTATGCTTTATTATAAGCTGATTTTTGGCATGATTTTTCTGCCACTAGCAATTATTGGATATCAGATATTCCCTAAGCGATTCAGATGGGTGCTACTCCTGCTGGCAAGCATAGGGTTTTATTTTACATTCTCATATAAACTTTTTGTGTTCCTGATCTTCTCTACCGCCGTAACCTACGCCATCGGACTTATTCTTGAGAAGATGAACCTTAACAAGAAGGACGCACTGAAACGATTAAAAGTTTCCAAAAACTCTGAATCTAAAAAATCCGAAACCAAAGATAAAGAAAATGAAATTCAAAATTCTAAAGACAATAAGCTTTCTGATAAAGAGATGAAGGCAGCCATCAAGGCTAAATATCAGAGAAGGACCAGATTAATTCTGGCACTTGGAATTATCATCTCCCTCTCAAGCCTTCTTTACCTTAAGTACTACAATTTCTTTGCAGAGAACATCAATATTCTTTGCAAGGCCTCAGCAGAGGCTCCAGTTTTGCCAATCAAGGAGATTGCACTTCCCCTTGGTAT
>CACZRU010000130.1 GCA_902783605.1 uncultured Lachnospiraceae bacterium | reverse complement strand
TGTTTCTGAATTATCGCGCTTGGTGATAATATTTATCTGCGTTTCATTTATGACAAGAGATGAAGCCACATAAATATAGCTTTTCTTCACATTTTTTGTTTCATACTTTGTTGAAGTAGCATTATCGTTATTGTCGATATTCTTTGATTCTTTAAGGATAGTAACTGGGATTGTTTCTTCAGTTATAAGATATTTCTTTCGGCTTGTTGAATCATTTACAAGATTCTTTATATTTGAATATGTTTCAGAGGATGTATCCTTGCCTGAAGAAAATGCAACCTCTCCATTATAGGTTACATACAAAGTCGCAGTTGAGCTGAGCATTCCGGAAGAAATTCTCTCTGAGATGATAGGCAGCTTACCCTGGACACTGCTGGTAGGGTCGTTGATGATATCCAGAAGGGAGTACTCGATGGCAGACTCCATAAGGTTATTCTCCGTAACCGCATTTTTGATCTGGGAATCCATCATAAGCCGGTTCTGTCTGGACATAATAAAGAACCCTGAAGTTGAAAGGGTCAGGGCTATTATTATGATATTTACGAGAACCACCTTGTATCTGAATTTCATATGTATCCTTTTAACTTTACTTATCGCTTAGTCTGTAACCTGTGCTGTATGCTGTTTTCAGGTTGTCCTTCAGGTTCAGTTTCTTGCGAAGTCTCTGAACATGAAGATCCACAGTTCTTGACTCTGGCTGCCATTCGGTTTCCCAAATGGTTTCGAAGATCTTGTCCTTAAAGAGAGTCATATTTACATTTCGTACGAAAAGAACCAGAAGATCAAATTCCTTAGGAGTGAGCTTTATCTCTTCTCCTTCTCTGGTCACAATTCTATTCTCCACATCTATTTTAAGATCTTTAAAGCTCAGGATTGTATCTGTTTTATTGTATCTTCTAAGAACAATATTGATTCTTGCCAGAAGTTCCACGATTTCAAATGGCTTAACGATGTAATCCTCAGCACCGGAAGTGAGCCCCTTAACTCTGTCGTCCAGTTCTGCCATGGCAGTAATAAAGATTACAGGAATTCCCATAGGTTTGATATATTCCATAAGCTCGTGGCCATTTATCTCAGGAAGCATTATATCAAGAAGGATAAGGTCGAAGCCCTGGTTTTCCTCAAGAAGATCGGCAGCTTCACGCCCATTATAGATAGCGGTGCATTTGTAACCTGCCCGCGTAAGATTCATAACCATAAGGTCGGAGATAGGTTTCTCATCTTCGACTATAAGAATGCGTATCATTATAACCTCCACTGTTTCATACTAAGTCTTCATATTAATATGAAAGGCATATCTTCAAAAGCTTTCGAAGATAACCAAGGGTTATTATAGCATGAATTTTGCTGTCCTGCAGAAAAATGAATAACCTGATTTTGAATTTTGGAAATAAGAAGAAATAGAAATAAATTAGAAATAAATATCAAATGATACATTTTCGATACACCAATGATACATTCTCGATACAAACATGTTTTATCTTATGTAAAGAGTGAGGTTTTAAAAGTATGTTGGTTTGCTGTAAATTCAGTAAAAGGGGAAAAAATGAATATTACAGATTCTAAAAAATTCAAATCTAAATTCAAAAAAATCAGAAAAAACTTCATATCGATTATGCTTGGTGTATCACTTTGTGTTTCTCTTACATCATGTGGAAAGGGAAATGTGATGGTTGAGGACTACGGTGATAATTCAGCAAGTAGTACAGCATCTGCGACGACTGGTGATGCTGCTACTGCAACAGATGTTGTGGAGCAGGGTGAAGGCAGGGATCTCAGGCAGATGTTCGGTGAAAGAATCGATTGGGAAGAATCATTTTCCATTGCAAATAAAACTATAGATGTTGATACTTACTACTCTGTTCCTGCTGATTCATACATGAATGTTATGAAATGTAAAGCCATGACCTATGATTCTGCATGGGAGGAAAGTGTAGTAAAGGCTATTTTTGGTGACACAGCAGAGAAGATAGAAGAGCTGACATATAAAGGTGAAACAGAGTATATGCCATTTCTCTATAAATATAGATATCTTCTAAATAGTATGACTACGAATACCGGAATAGATGAAGAGATTGAAACAGGACCTGAATATCTCCAGAAAAGCTACAGTATAATCACCTCTTCATATTTTGATGAAACAGAGGAAAAGTTTACCTGGAGAGATACAGAAACTTATCATATCCATATGTATGAAGGTACCTACGAAGAAAAAAGATTTGGTCTTCTTATGGGATATGATTCAATTACTGCTACAAGATATATATTCTTTAATCCTTTAAATATTTATGATTATTTCCCTGGAACGAATTATGAGACTATGCTTATAGAAAGCACAAACGATAAGATAGGTTCGGCTAGAGAATTTGATAATGCCTGTGATATGAGTATGGAAGAAGTTGAGAAAGAGGCTTCGGATTTCCTTGAAGAAAAGCTGAAAATTAGCAGTACAAATAATAAGATTACTCCAGATTCAAGAATATATACATTGCTGGATCAGCAAACTGTTGCTTTTAGTGCATCAAACTATATGTCTGAATTATATGATATGGGTCCATCAGTTATTTCATTTACTGATACGGACTATATGAGCTGTCTTAAGGATGGCCGGCAGGGTGTTATTGAATCCTATCAGATACTTTCAGAACAGCAGGATCTTGCTAGAGATGCGTATGAAGAAAAGGGCCAGGATATATATGACTTTATCTACACTGGTTCTAGTGCGGGAGTAGTAGAGGGAACAAAAACCTATGATGGTTATGCAGTATTCTTGGATAATCAGATATTTAACTATAGCACGCTGCTTAATAGCTTTGAAGGCATAGAAGTAAATACTGGAATGATAACATTTACTAGTCAGGGAATATATGGTGCGGATATATCACTGAACAGTGAAATGTATGACATGGTTGAGGGTGTGAATCTTCTGGATTTTGACCAGATACAGGAAGCCTTTAAGTCAGAACTAAATACAAAGTTTGACCCTTCAAAGATGGGTAGTCCGCAAAAATTATCAATGATCAATATGGATCTGGTTTACTATCCGAAAGAGGATGGAGCAGAACTTACATATATTCCATGCTGGAGATTCATGGTCATGGGAGAGTTTAATGGAAACCACATGGCAATTGTGAATATAAATGCAATGGATGGAACCTTGGAAGACCTATACTATGTGAACTATGACGAGTAGAAAAAAATAATAAAGGTTAGAAGTGTAGAAGCAAAGAAGTAATAAGAAGGTAACAAGTAAAATAAAAGTGGTTAAGAGCTAAGCAGGGGAAATTTTCAAAAGGACATAAAGAAGGACATGACGAAAAATAAGATGAGAAAAATAATTTTGAGAAAAAGACCTATGAGAAAAACAGTAAAAAGAATTAGTTGCTTCATGTTAAGCGCAGCACTTACATTTTCACTTGTTGCCTGTGGAAAAAACGATGTGGTTGTTGAGGATTATGGAAATGAATCTGGAAGCACGGTAGAATCTGCGGAGACTGGTACCGCAACTGATAGTGATTCAGCTGGACTTAATGTTCAGGTTGGAGACGGAAAAACACTTCGTCAGCTATTTGGCAGCAGGATTGACTGGAAAGAGTCTACAGTGGCTGGGGATATGCCTCTGGATATAAACGCCACATACTTTGTTCCGGATACAGCAGG
>CACZRU010000129.1 GCA_902783605.1 uncultured Lachnospiraceae bacterium | reverse complement strand
TATCGCCTTTTCCCGAATGGCTGTAAATTTTATGATATTTTTTCAGTAGATTAATCTGTAATAGAGATTATTTCACTCTCATTTTCTTGCTTATTCACCTCTTTTGGTATTACGAGTGTAAGAACACCATTTGCATACTGAGCCTTAATGTCATCCTTTGAAATGGTCTTTCCAACATAGAAGCTTCTTTCTGTCTTTCCAAAGAATCTCTCTCTGCATATATACTTGATAGGTTCTTTAGCAATTGTATTATCTGTTTCTGCTGCCCCTGTATCAGCCTCTACATCTGCAGCTGCCTTTGATTCTTCTCCATCAGGAGCTTCGCCAGACTCTTTTTGTTCTATATGCTCCGCACTTACGATGAGATATCCATTCTTAAGCTCAGCTTTGATCTCACTCTTGTCATAGCCTGGGAACTCCATCTCAAGCTCGTACCTATCTTCATACTCCTTTATATCTGTGGTACACCTTCTCTTGTCAACCAATTCATTTCTCAGTCTCTTGCTGTAGTCAACTGGGAAGTTCAATACCTCATTAAATAAATCATTATAAAGATGTTCATCAAAAATATTTGGATAATACATAAATCATTCCTCCTTCTGTTTTTATCTGTTTTTATCTGTTTTTTTGTTTTTCTTTTGTTAGTATTTCCCATTAATGGTTTTCTCGATATTTACACCGATATGCTTAAGTTTTAGTTAGTTCATACAGAAGGTCGCTCTGATCAGCCAGATCAGTTTCCAGGAGGGCTTTCTGTACGCTTTTCCTTAACTCTGTATATGTTATATCACTTTTGTTAGCACTCGTCAAGTGTGAGTGCTAACAAAAGTGTGAAGTTTGTGTGAACAATATTTGATTTCACTGATCAATTGATATCCCCATTTTTCGATAAAACCGTTTCTTATTATGTATAAACCTAAGAAAAAGACCAGCCATAATTGACCGGTCTTAAATCTAATCTGCTCTTTATTTTTCACTATTATTCACATTATTTACTATCTTATTTTTTACTATCTTATTTACTATCTTCTGATATAACAGGTTCTATCTATCATCTATCCAGATAATAATCCAGAAGTCTCTTTGGAATTGAATCTATGATGAGATCAACCATCTCGCTTTTCTCTGTCCTCATTCCATTAAACAGCCAGTAAGCAATCACATTCATCATGCCACCAACATTAAACTTAATCAACAGCTTGATATTGTCTGGAAGTTCCTCAACTCTTCTTCTCTTCTTAACAAAAAATTCTATCTTTTCGCATAAGAAGTATGACGACTTTTTAATGTACGAATCCTCTCCCTTGGTATTAAGAATTGCATTTCGAATAAACCCTTCATTCACTTCATATCCATCCAGAAATCCATGAATCACCTGTCTCCATGTAAGGTTCCCCTCTTCAAACTCATAAAGCAGGTTATTTACTCTTTCCTTATATGCCCAGATAATAAGATCATACTTATCTGAAAAATGATTATAAAATGTCTGTGATGTAACTCCACAATTGTCCGATATCTGCTTTACCGTTATCTTGTCTAAAGGTTTCTTTTTGGCAAGTTCAATAAAAGAATCTAACAGTTTCTGCTTAGTATCTCTCCCCATCTCAAGCGTCCTTTTCTTTTTATTTTTCAAGAAATTGTTTTAACAATTCCCAAAATCCCTAAAGAAAATCTTTAAAAATATTTAGAAATAATATTTTTATAATTTTTTTTTAAATTACCAGGCCTGGTCAATTTCTTCAACTTTAATCAGGTTTGTATTTCCGCTGGTACCATTTACAATACCGCCCGTTATAACAACATTGTCTCCCTTTTCAAGCCCTAGAGCCGCAGTTGCTTCCTGTACCGAATTACGGAACATCTCCTCCATACTGTCAAACATACCACACATAACAGGAGTAATTCCCCAAGATAGATTCAGCTTACGCCATACCTTTGCGGAGGTTGTCATTCCTATAATATCCACTGGACAACGGAAACGGCTGACCATTCGAGCAGTTCTTCCACTGAGAGAATTAACTATGATACACTTGGCCTCCACATCAATTGCCATGGTACATACTGTGTGTGACACTGCATCCAGAGTGCTTCGAACCTCAAAGTCAGCATTTCTGAATCTCTTTTTATAGTTAATCTTTGTTTCAGTAAATTCTACTGTCTGAACCATTGTCTTAAGTGCTTCAACAGGATATTTTCCTGAAGCAGTCTCTCCTGAAAGCATTACAGCAGATGTCCCATCATAAACCGCATTTGCCACATCAGATATTTCAGCTCTGGTTGGACGCGGATTATTGATCATAGATTCCAGCATTTCTGTAGCAGTAATAACTCTGGCTCCCAGCATACGGCATTTTGATATAAGGTACTTTTGAACACTTGGAACTTCCATACCCGGAATCTCAACACCCAGATCACCTCTCGCTATCATGATGCCATCAGAAACCTGACAGATTTCTTCAACATTTTCTACACCAGAACGATTCTCAATCTTAGCAATGATCTCAACATCCTTACCACCATTCTCATCAAGAAAAGCACGCATTTCCTGCACATCCTTCTTAGATGAAACAAAGGATGCCGCCACATAATCAGCACCGTTTTGAATACCAAACAGAAGGTCCTTCTTATCCTGTTCACTAA
Organism: uncultured Lachnospiraceae bacterium; assembly: GCA_902783605.1. GTDB lineage: Bacteria > Bacillota > Clostridia > Lachnospirales > Lachnospiraceae > Eubacterium_Q. The sequence goes on along the minus strand of CACZRU010000129.1, from coordinate 4,141 downwards.
GGAATGGCTGATCTAATACCTTATTCGGGAAGTTCATGGACTTCTTATCAGAAAGAACTCCTCCAGCGATGCATGTACAAACTGCATCATTTCCAGAAAGCTCCTTAACCTCAAATATAACCAGTCCGTTATTAACAAGAATCCTGTCACCAATCTCAAGATTATCTATAAGGTTTTTGTAACTGACCGAAACCCTTTCCTGATTTCCGACTATATCATCTGTTGTAAATGTAAATGTGTCACCATCATTTAATGTTATCTTCTTATCTTCAAATGTACCAATACGGTATTCAGGTCCCTTTGTATCAAGCATAATGGCGATCGGCTGTCTAAGGTCGGCACGAACCTTCTTAACAAGATCAAACTTCTTCTTATGCTCCTCATGCGTACCATGAGAAAAATTCATTCTGGCTACTGCCATACCCTCTTCAACCAGCTTACGAAGAGTCGCTTCATTATCACTTGCTGGACCAATAGTACATATAACTTTTGTCTTTCTCATAAAAAAATCTCCTAACCCTATCTATGACATACTACTAGATATAGCTTTTATATCCTCAGGCCATAGTTAGAGATATATTACCACTTTATCAAGGAGGTTATCAAGTGTAAAAGGCAACAAAAATACTATACAATGACACTAAAAATGGATGCTTTTATATAAAAGATAATCCGTTCATCTTAAATATATAGCATCCATTTTTATATTATCTAGAAGCCGTGGCTGGAACCGCCTCCGCCACCACCACCGCCTCCACCGCCTCCGCCACCGGAGGAGGATGAACTAGGCGGATCATACCTTCTAGTCTGATGTGTAAATTGTTTTTGATAATCGAGCAGATTCTGCTGTGTCTGAATTGCAGCAAGCAGTTCCTTCTCTGAAGGTTTTGAAACAGTTGAAAATGCTCTAACAATCCAATATGCAATTAAAAGTCCAAGCATAAGCGCAAGGAAAATGTTAGACGCAAGCTTCATAGGAGCTGCAATCTTTCCACCCTGAAGGGTAACAGCCACTTCCTTAAAAGCCTCACTTGCACATCCGTAATAGTCACCATTTGACGCTTTTTTATAGACATTTGATACAATAGTATCAGTCTTTGTCTTGTTGACTGTTTCATACATTCCAGCGTTACAAAATACTGAAAGTTGTCTATTTGCCATATCTATGATGAATACAACTCCGTCTTCATTCATTCCACATTTTTCGCGGAGTTTATCTCTTCCAACATAGATTGTAGTACCATAGTTTTTATCCACGGTATAGAACATGGCATTACCATATGTGGTAATAGGATCCATATCTTCCAGCAGTGCCTTTCTTTCACCATCAGAAAGAAGTCCCGCTTCATCAATCACTATTGCTTCGTATCCAGTCGCCTGATTTCTGTAATAAGCATCGTATTCTTTAGAGCTATTCTCTGAGCTGTTTTTTTCATCCACTGACGAATCTACAGAACCCATTTCATCCAGTTCATCATAGATTGCATCAACGCCTGATTCATTTCGCTCTTCGTCTGTATAATGAAGTGTTCTTGGATTAGCCTCTAATTCCTTATAGTATTCTTCAAATACATACTTTGCAGCTTCAAACTCACCGGAATCCTCAAGCATCTTTGCACACTCATCTAGTGTTTCTTGATTAAAGCCTTCCTTGGTCCATAAAGAAACATCGCCCATCCCTTTTAGAAAGATATTGTAATTTGCATAGTCTATAACCAGGATGACTCCATCTGAATATCCAAGAATAGAATCATAGAACTTATTACATGCTTCTTCTGTAGTTCCATCATTTTTATCGATAGTATAGACAACGGCATTTGCAAATTCCGTGATTGGAGCCATAGTTTCGCTAAGAGCTTCCTTTTCTTCCTCTGTGAAAAGGTTGGCCTCATCATAAATACCATAGCTAAATCCGGTTTCAGAGTTAGACATGATACCGTCAGCATAGACCGATAATTCAGGATTTGCTGAACCGAATAACGGTGTCAGAACTGCAAATAACACAAGTATTACAACCAGTATTCTGGCGGATATTTTTCTATGCACGGTCATCACCTCCTCGATACATTTCGAACTGAGGTAATGGTCTCATTGACAGAAGATTATGTCCTCTTATAATTCCTATTATATTTAATATAACTCCTATCATAGCAATCATAGATGCAACATAATAGATAATGTCATTTATAGGTGACCAGAAACATACTACCATTATGATAAGGAGACTTACCACTGACCAGATAGATGCCGGAAGACCATTTACTGAGTTCATATCAGCTATGTTTTTTCTTGCATTTACAGCACTTACTATAGAGATGATCAGGAATATAAGTGAAACCACTCCTGCTCCAATTCCAATATCACCTGTGTCAAACATGCTCTCCAGCATTTCACCAAATATTGTTCCGCCAACAATAAATATAAGTATAACAGCAATAATTAATACAGAGAAACTTGCACTCTTTTTTTCAGCTTTATTTTTCCTTGCTTTCTCTCTCTTAGCCCTCTTAATATCATTCTGTGTGATAACATAAGCATCTTCATAACCTGCCTGATTATCAAATGAAGCGCCTTTTTGAGCTTGAAGTCGAGAATTTTTCTTTTCTCTTAATCGCTGCTCTCTATATTGCATTCCAATATCATCATCATAGTTTTCTTTGGCGGCCAATTTCTTCATCTCTGAACCATATGTAAGAACACTTATAAGTGCGATGATTGAAACCAAAAAGATAAGAATCTTTGGAACTATCGTAAAGACCATCTGAAATACCGCAAACAATATCGCCGCGATCACAAGAGCACACACAAGATATTTTGGAACGCTCATTGGTATATCTGCTGAAACCTTGCCAGACTGCCCATTTACGGTAGCATACGCAACTCTATCCCTGTTCCTATAGGACATAAACCAAACTGGGAACATAGCAGAACGAGTAACATTTATATTTGTTTTTATGGAATCCTTTATTCTTTCTTTAGGACTGTCAAAACTCTGATGTGCCATAGGACTGCTGTTCTTCAAATAATTGTATGTACTCTCCTGTGCCAGTTCGACAGCAGTATCCATGTAGGCTTCAACTCCTACATCAGCTAAATCTGCATAATATCCCGAAAGGAAGGATGGACTGAACTTAGTAATATCCTTAACATTAAAAGGAGCAATATCACTACTGATATCATCTGCAAATGAAGAAGATGCATCGTAGGATACGCCATTATAATAATTATCCAGTCTGCCCCTGTTCATGTAGTGGTCGGTAATAATATAGTCACCACTTCTATGAGAGGTGGATGATGGAATATTGACATCACATCTCTGTGACATATCATACAGCCAATATGGCATATAGATACCTCTGAAGGAATCAGCCCTGCCAGCCTCTCTATAGGACTTCGGTGCAAATATTGCTTTCTTTATAAACTTTTCAAAAGCCGCTTCACAGTCTTTTTTTGTTTTCTTAAATGGAATTATTAGTTGTGGTCTCTTCTCTTTTGATAACCTGCTTTCCAGAACATTTGATGATCCACAGTAACTACAAAAACCCGCAGCCGTTTCATCGGTGGAGGAAATCTCTCCACCACACTGCGGGCATCTGAAAATCGTTACATCATAGTCCGTACTCTCCTCTGCTCCATGCATTTCAAAAGCATAAGGATCAAACTGAGATGAACACGAATCACATTTCATCTGTTGGGAAGCAATATCAAACTTGAGGATTCCTCCACAATTTGGACATTGTACCATTTTATCCCCCTATTATTTTCCTGTTTTCTTTTCGAATATATCCTTAGCCGCATCAACAACCTTATCTTTAGCTTTATCAATATCCTTTTCTGTAACACCAGCCTTCTTTGCAGCATCCTCAGCCTTTTTTGCAAGGTCGCCAGCCTTATCAGCTACATTCTTGATATCATCTAATCCTGCCATACTTTAGTACCTCCATATATATTATTAGTTTTTGTAGAATTCACTTCCTAAAACAAAACAAAAATCAAGTGACATTATATCATATATTAATTCTTTATGCATCAGCATCTATTTTGGCCTCGTAGTTTTCCCTAGCAGTTTTTCCTAGCAGCTTTTCCTAGTAGTTTAGTCAATCAGTTCTAATAGTTCCTCATAAACAAATTCTACAGATTT
>CACZRU010000128.1 GCA_902783605.1 uncultured Lachnospiraceae bacterium | reverse complement strand
ATGATGAGCTTCAAACAGGATGGACTGATGCCACAGTTGGAGAGAGATAACGGGTGGGAAAGATAAACTCGCTTTATCTCAGTAAATAGTCTATGGTATATTAATGTCATAGACTGATACATCGGAAACATACAAATCGGTGTTTGTGGAGGTAATAGTTTCATGAAACGTATAGAGTTTAAGTATCATCCGAATTTGTATTCTGATGAGGTACTGGTACATGGAGAAGGAGTCTGTAATTGTTGCGGAAAAACTGTATCAGAATTTATTGAAACGGCATATTCCGTTGAAGATATTGATTGCCTTTGCCTTTCTTGTGTCCATGATGGAAGTGCAGCAGAAAAATTCAACGCTGAATTTGTACAGGACGCAGAAGAAGTCATAGACTTACAGAAACGTGATGAACTGTTCCATCGAACACCAGGATATGTATCATGGCAAGGGGAATACTGGTTGGCTTGTTGCGATGATTATTGTGCTTATCTAGGAACAGTGGGTATAAAAGAGTTAGAAGATTTGGGTATCAAAGAGGAAGTTCTTAGGGAGTATGCCTTACAACAACCTTCATATCCAGTTGATCTTGTGAAAGAGGCTTTGTATAAGGATGGCGATATGACAGGATATCTGTTCCGTTGCTTGCACTGTGGTAAATACAGGTTATATGTAGATGCAAGCTGATTGAATAGTATAATCGAAATTGTAAAAACAGATTTGCCCGTCTGAAAGATTATGGAGAAGCAAACCGCTTGTAGTATATGTATTAGTACTGCTTTTGATAACAGCAATTAGGCCGTGGAACATGGACTAATGTCTGTAATACTATTCTTTATGGAAATTCCCATAGGAAGATATTTATTCCTTAGAAATATTTATAAGGAAGGAGTGCCGGAAGAAAGCTTTTCAATTAGAGATATAAGCATAGATACGGCAAAGCATGAAAAGAAAGAATCTCGGAACATTATACTAATCGTTACAATTGGTACAATCCTTTTCATGGGCATGCAGTTCTGCAGTTTCATAAGCCCGTTTATAAGCATTTGCGGAGTAGTAGTCATTGCCATTTTGGGTTTTACATTAGGAAATCAATCATGGCTCTCTAGGTATAGATTTATGGATCGAGTTATTGAATTACATAAAGATAATATTTATAAAGCATAAGCGAGAAGTTGGATAAGTTAGTCCATGAAAAATAGTAAGAATAAGAAATTATGACTCTATCATTAGAAAAAGCAAAATGCATTTTTATCTTATCCAAAGGTGATATTGGAAGAATGCCCAGTCCTGAAGACAGCTTGTATTCTGAGCTAAGAATTTCAAGTGAAACTGAAAAATCATGGATTGAAGAAATGAAGGCCAACGGTGTAGTTGTTATGGAGAAAGGGATGATGAAGAAAGAAGATGATCCCTTTTCTCTTTATGAGGCTAGAGCGTTATTTGAGTTAACTGATGGTCAATACAATGGAATGATAAGAGACTGGTGGCCGTATTTCTTAAAGTATGAGGAGATTGTCTCTAAAGAATTGCATCATAAATGGCGTTGCGAATTGATAGATTCATACTATAACGAAATAAGTCAGAAGGAGCATATAGACATACAAGAATTTAGGCAATTTTTAGAGTTTGCAGAATATCCTTGCATGCAATACAACTATGATAGAGCACTCGGCTTAATGGGAAAAATCATTTTAACATCTGATGAAGATAGATTCCGATTGGTTAGGGGCCTTATGGGAGTTCGCAACATTACAGCCAAAGATGGACTTGCTTTTTGGGCATATAAATATAAAAAGATGGATGATGTAAGCAGGTTTATGAAAGTTGCATATCAGTTGATGGAGAAATGTCGAGAAACATCTTCGGAGAATATGCTTGGAAGCATAGAATACTACACAAAGAAGTGGAAAGAAATGATGGATATTTTTGAGTTGGATAAGACAGCCTGCATTGAAGAAAGCAAAAATTAAAGGAATTTCAGTTTAATCCTGACAATTATCGACTTGAGACACCTAAAGCAAATAGATCACATTTATATGAATGAGGAGTTAGAATATGATAGTAAATAATCCTTTTGATGCAGTTAGAGAAGGGCAATACAACATCTTCAATGAATATATACCTAGTGATATAAATGTTGTACATGAGTATACAGGCCTTAATTTATTACAGATGACACTTATAAACGATAATAATTTTGAAGATAGAATTACAATTGCAGAAGAATTAATTAAAAAAGGAATCAATATTAATTACTGTAGCAAAGATGGAAGAAATGCTCTGCATATCCTTTTTTATGAAAATGGCAGGTCTAATCCTAGTTATATATATAGGGTTACGAAATTATTGATAGATAATAAAATTGACTGCAATAAACAGGATATATATGGATCAATACCATTAATATATGCAATAACATCTCTAAAACATAAGTCAGAGGATATTATGGACATATATACTTTGTTGATACGCAGTGGATCAAATTACATGTTAAAAGACAACAGTGGAAGGAGCTGTTATGATTATGCATCCGATTTTTCATGGAGAAATGAACTGAAAGCCTTGATGGAGAAAGACTAATGAAGTATCACAATGATTATTATGGCGGATTCATCGTTTCGAAGAATATTATTAACGGAGAAAGAATCAAATATACATTTAGGGAAAAAAGTCAGATAAGGCAATTGAACGGATGGACGTTATACTCAGATGTAGATGATGACAATTATGTAAATGATAGCGACAATTTCATGATATTGAGCGCTGAATCATTATTTCAGATTTGCCCAGTTTTCAAGGAGTTGTATGAGGCTCCATATGGAACTGACTTGTGTTGGATATATAAGCAGGATCTACTGGTTGGTTTTTTTGATCTGAATGCAGAAAAAGAAGTGAACATTGATGAAATCGTTCGCTGATGTATTTAGTTTAAGAAAGTAGAGTAAGCATCTGCGTGCTATACAAGAGCGAATATCTCAACGTGCTAATTGCT
>CACZRU010000127.1 GCA_902783605.1 uncultured Lachnospiraceae bacterium | reverse complement strand
CTTATCTGGTATGTGGATGGCGAGAAGGTTTATTCAGAATCCTACTGGTTCACCGGAAATGATGATGATGACCAGCTCACATATCCAGCTCCATTTGATCAGGACTTCTATGTAATCCTCAACCTTGCAGTTGGTGGAGACTGGCCAAAGGATCCAGATCAGGCAGCTGTAGAAGACATGGATAATCAGAGCTTTGACATTGACTATGTAAGAGTTTATCAGCTGGATAAAGATACTTATAAGGCAATGGAAGAAACTGCTAAGAGACCTGTACTGGTAGAAAAATTCAGAGAAGCTGATGATGATGGCAACTTTGTAGTAAATGGTGATTTTACAAATGATATCAAATCATCAGACTCAGACGAAGATAACTGGGAACTTTATCTCCTTGGAGAAAACAGTGCTACAACATATAGCCTGTCCAATGATGGAATAACAATTAACCCTTCTATTGTAGGATCAGCATCTCACAGCGTTCAGCTGAAGCAGACAGGCATTCCTATGTGTAAGGGCTGTGAATATGAGATTACATTTGATGCATATGCAGAAGAAGCAAGAGAAATCCTTGTAAATGTAGAGGGTGGAGAGAAAACAAACTGGAAGAGATACTTCGGTGATCAGAAGGTTGAACTGACAACAAAGAATGCAGGCTCCAATTCATATTCTTTCACATTTACAATGGAAGAAAAGACAAATGCAGATAGTATAGTAGAGTTTAACCTTGGCGCTCAGGGAAGCACATCTCCAGTTACAATCTCAAATGTAACAATTAAGCAGGTTGGTGGCGAAGAGATAGCAGAAGATAACAGCAAGAAAGTAAGACCAGACGGAAACTATGTATATAATGGTTCATTTGATCAGGGCGACAAGAGACTGGGATACTGGGATGTCGCTGAAGATGACAAGGCAAATGTGTCTGTTACAAATGATAATGGTGTAAGAGAGCTTAGTGTAAAGGTTGAGGTTCCTCAGGGGGCTTCAGAAGCTAATCCTGTAGTGGTTTCTCAGAGTGACCTTGCAGAGATAGGGGCAGGACAGTATCTGTTCAGCTTTGACGCTTATACACCAGACGGTGCAGCAGATGGCCTTAAGGCTACAGCATGTGGCAAGACTTATACTCCACAGCTTGGAGCCGAGAGAGAAAGCTTTGGTTTCGTAGTTGATTTTGCTGAGACTATTAAGAGTAAGGATGCAGGAGTTAGTTTCGAGTTTACAAAGCCTGGAACATATTACCTGGATAATGTGGCATTAAGAGAAAATGCAATGATCCAGAATGGTTATTTTGAATCAGGACTTACAGGCTATACTACAGGATGCTATGAGGGTGGTGATGCAACATTTGCAGTTGATTCCATCATGGAAGGAAATGATAAAGCATTAGCAGTAGATATTAAATCAGTAGGTAATCAGGATTACAGCATTCAGGTTAAGCAGGACAGAGTAAAGCTCGAGAAGGGCAAGACATACAGACTTAAGTATGATGCCAGATCAACAGTTGACCGTACGATCAGCGTATGTATGCAGAAGAACGGTGGTAACTGGGCTGTATACTCAGGCGAGGATAAGGAGATTGCTCTTACAAGTCAGTGGCAGACATTCACTAAAGAATTCGAGATGACTGACGAAACAGATGAGAGTGCACTCTTCAGTGTTGCACTTGGTAAGTTTGATGATATTGAAGCAGGTGTAGAACATAGCGTATACATGGACAACATTACTCTCGTAGAAGTTGTTGAAGATGAAAATGGTAATGGCAATGGAAACGGTAATGGCGATGATGTTGTAGATAATAACGGAACCAATAATGGAACTAACAACACTACAACAGGCAAGAATAGTAATTCTTCTGGAAATAGCACATCAAACAACAAGTCAGACAAGAAAACTGATGACAAAAAGTCAGATGACAGCAAGAAGACAGCAAAGCCTTCAAATGAATGGGTAGACGGCAAATGGTACAACGAAGACGGTACACAGGACTACGCAGCTAAGGCAGTTTGGAAGAATGATGCAAACGGCTGGTGGCTCGAGGACGAGAATGGCTGGTATCCAAAGTCACAGTGGCAGAAAATTGATGGCAAATGGTATTACTTCACAGCTGACGGCTACATGGACTACAGCGAATATCGCGATGGCTGCTGGCTCGGTTCAGACGGAGCATGGGTAGAAGACTACTACGGTGGACAGTGGATGCACGGAGCATCAGGCTGGTGGTACATGGATGCATCAGGCTGGTTCCCAGTAAGCCAGTATCTCTGGATTGACGGCGTACAGTATTGGTTTGACGCTAACGGAATAACTAATTAAAAATCAGCCAGTGAGTTTTTTCAACGGTTAACAACAATTAAATAAACCGACTCACCACCCGGCGAGGACAGTTCACTAACCCCTTTGTGAACAGTTCCCGACGGGTGGTTTTTTGTTGCGGTTTTGTTGCGCTTTTTAAGGTATACTTGTATATGAAAATACAATAGGAAACTCTGTGAGATGATATTTATGATTATTCGATAAAAAATAATAAAAAATGCACTAAAAATCTGTGTTATGTAAATTAAAAATGCCATTTCAGGGAGAACTAGGGAGAACTCCATATGGTATAATAACCATATGTTGTTTTTTATATTTTTAAGCATTGGTAAAATGCTGAGTTTTTAAACAATGAGAGAGAGAGGAGGAGGTTTAATGGTGATCAAAACTTAGTGAGGTTTATTGGTAAGAGAGGTTCGGCTTCAGGCTGAAACCTCGGCAACTGGTCCTGCGACTACCATAAAAGTCGTAAATATTAGAAGAAGGAGAAGAAAATCTATGGGTAAAAAGTTAAGAAGGTTTTTAAGTATTATCCTTAGTATCGCCATGGTGTTGGGCTACATACCTAGCACGGGTATCACGGCGTATGCAGGTGATAATGACACTTATACCATAACCTTCAGTGCAAATGGTAACTCCAAGACTATTGAGAATGTTACATTGCCACGCACATTCTCGTGT
>CACZRU010000126.1 GCA_902783605.1 uncultured Lachnospiraceae bacterium | reverse complement strand
GCAGTAATTCATCTGACAAAAAGTATAGCAATGAATGGATTAATGGCAAATGGTATGATGAGAGTGGAAAGCAGACCTACACAGGTACGCTTGTATGGAAAAGCGACAGTAGTGGCTGGTGGGTTGAAGACACAGATGGATGGTACCCAGTAGCGAGCTGGCAGAAGATTGACGGAATGTGGTATTATTTCAATTCATCTGGCTATATGGCTTCCAGTGAATGGGTTGATGGATACTGGCTCAGTTCTAACGGAGCTCTGGAGTATAGTGGCAGTGCATCCTGGAAGAGCGACAGTAATGGCTGGTGGTTTGAAGACAGTGCAGGCTGGTGGGCAACAAGCTGCTGGCAGAAAATTGATGGATGCTGGTATTATTTCAAGGCAGACGGATACATGGCTACAAGTCAATATGTAGACGGTTACTGGATTGGAGCGAATGGAGTCTGCAACTAATTTACAAAAATATTCAAGATGGCGGGTGCATTAAAATGTGCCCGTTTATCTTGGGTTTTTTATTGTTATTACAGCCAAAATGCTTATTTTTTGGTATATTATATGTATAGTACTTAGGTGGTGACAATTTGCCATTAAAATGCTATAATAAACACTGCGATTTTGAATATCATTTATATTAATTATTTCAATATTTTGCAGAATTCGGAGGAAAGAAAATAAAATGCAGATTTACGAAGAACTTCTTGAGCGTGGACTTATCGCTCAGGTAACAGATGAAGAAGGAGTAAGAGACCTTATTAACAATGGTAAGGCCACTTTCTATATAGGATTTGACCCAACAGCAGACTCACTGCATGTGGGTCATTTTATGGCGCTGTGCCTTATGAAGAGACTTCAGATGGCAGGAAACAAGCCAATCGCACTTGTGGGCGGTGGTACTGGAATGATCGGTGACCCTTCAGGTAGAACCGACCTTCGTAAGATGATGACTACTGAGATGATCGACCACAACTGTGAATGCTTCAAAAAGCAAATGAGCCGTTTCATTGAGTTCGGTGAAGGAAAAGCCATGATGGTTAACAACGCTGACTGGCTTCGCGACCTTAACTACATCGAGTTCATTCGTGATATCGGTTCTATGTTCAAGGTAAATAACATGCTCCGTGCTGAGTGCTACAAGCAGAGACTTGCCAGCGAGGAAGGACTTACATTCCTTGAGTTCAACTACATGCTGATGCAGAGCTATGACTTCCTGAAGCTCTACGAAGAATATGGATGCAATCTTGAGTTCGGTGGTGATGACCAGTGGTCAAACATGCTTGGCGGTCGTGAGCTTATCCGTAGAAAGCTTGGTAAGGAAGATGCTCAGGCAATGACAATCACACTGCTTCTTAACTCAGAGGGCAAGAAGATGGGTAAGACTGGAAAGGGTGCTGTATGGCTTGATCCAGAGAAGACCAGTCCATACGAATTCTACCAGTACTGGAGAAATGTGGATGATGCTGATGTAATCAACTGCATTAAGATGCTCACATTCCTTCCAATGGATGAAATCCATGCAATGGAAAGCTGGGAAGGAGCAGAACTTAACAAGGCTAAGGAGATTCTTGCATATCAGCTTACAGAGCTTGTTCATGGGGAAGAGGAAGCTAAGAAGGCTGAGACAGCAGCGAAGTCAATCTTTGGTGGTGGCGGATCAGAAAATATGCCAGAAACAGCACTTGAAGATGGGGACTTCAAAGAGGATGGAACAATCGACCTTATAAGTATTCTTGTTAAAGCTGGTCTCGTTACAGGACGTGGCGAAGGAAGAAGAGCTATTGAGCAGAACGGTGTTGCCGTAAATGGGGAAAAGGTAACAGACGTTCATGCTAGTTATAATAAAGATTCGTTTAACGAGGAGTTCGTTGTACGACGTGGTAAGAAGAATTTCCGCAAAATAGTATTGGGCTAAGTATATAAATATGGGGGTTACAATATGGGTAAGATTGCAGAAAAAGGCAAGGAAATAATTTCTGGAAACATTGAAAATATCAAGAACATCAGAAGAAAGAAGAGTGATGTTGAGTTCTCAGGACTTACGGACAAGGATATCAGCATAGAACACGATCTGAATCTTTATACACGTGAAGGTCAGTTCTATGTTCTTGTTGCTGATGCAGACGGTGATGAGAGAGTTGACATCGAGCGTATGATTGACCAGACTGGATGTTTCATAACTTCTGTTTCCAGTGGTATTGAATGCATGGATCAGGTTAATCACGATAAGTATGACCTGATCCTTTTAGCGCGTAACATGCCTAGAATGGACGGTATTCAGACTCTCAAGAATATAAAGAACAGTCCTTCATCAAAATGCCGCGATGCAAAAATATATGTTATTTTGGACGAGAAGGCTGACGAGCCGGATATTATTTTCGAAAATGCCGGCTTTGACGGAATTCTTCGTAAACCAATTGAAAGAACTATTCTTCAAAATGTTATCATATCTCTGGTTCCACCTAAAATGCTTCCAGAGGATGAAGAGCTCCTAGAGTCAATAAAGAAAAATGCGGCTGATGCCCAGACACTTAAGAGCTGTGGTGTCAGATTCATCGAAGCACTCTATGATTATAAGGGTGACATTGAAGAGTACAAGAATGATGTATCAAAATTCATCGATGATTATGAGGTTGTAAGTTCCGATATGATAGACGCCCTGTACTCAGGCAAGAACCTGGAGTATATGGATTATGCAAGAACCATGCGTGAGGAAGCTCGAAAGATAGGCGCGACCTACCTTTCATACTGCTTTGACGACCATGTAAATATGGCAAAGGACGACAGCCTTGATGTTGCAGAAACAAATTGGCGCAGCCTGATAGTAGAGTGGGAAAATGTCATTTCCGGTGTTGCTGCCTGGCTGGGTAAGGAAGACAGCGTGCAGCTTGGTTCCACAGAAGTCCTGACGACCGATACCAATGGAATAAGACTTCCTATGTCTGACGTTAAGGTTCGTATCGAAGAAATATTAGGCAATCTTGAGTCTAATGATCAGGAAACAGCCCTTAGAAATGTTACTAAGCTTTCAAGATATGAGCTGGATCCTGATATCAGACTAAAAATAGATAGAATAATCAAGGCCTTTGATAAAGATAAAATAAATACCGCGGTAGATATACTTAGAAGTATACAGTCGCTGTAATTATATTTGTTTTTATCAGTTGTTTATATTATTTGTCTTGTGTTCTTTTTGAAGATGTACGTCGGCCTCTGTGAGTTTTCCTTTTTCCACGTCTGGATTTTTGTATGACGTTTTCAACACGTTTTTGTGTTAGGGATGATTTGAAAACTTGTTTCTCGGCAACGTATTCATCGGGAAGATTACTGACAGCATATTCAAAAAGGTCAACATTATATATGTCTGACAAAATAGCAATTCTGATGGCGGAGGGCTGAATTCGTCCTTTTTCCATTGCTCCGTAAACTTGTCTTGAGATATGAAGTATATTGGCGACCTCTTCCTGAGTGAGGTGGTGGTCCTTTCGGAGCTCAGTCAGGATGGATGCCCATTCAAATGATATATCCATAGTGTTATTTCTCCTTTCTTGTTTGTGAATGGATGAGATGATATGGCTCTGCTGTTTATGGGCAAAACCAGTTATTCATCCAGTGGATAATCTTTGGATAGTCATTTGATCAAATAACCTGCTTCTCTTGTGATATATCAGCTGGCCGGGCTTATTATAGATATATCCTCAATTAGAGAAGATGGGCACATTATATGCTATAAAATGTTGCAGTGAACAATCGTGTATATATCCTGCAGAAATATGTATATATCCTGTATGGATTTTTATAGATTTCGTAAATGTTTTATAATCTGTACGGATTTGTATATAGCTCGGAAAAAATATATACTCTGTATGGATTTTTATTGAATCCAGAAAAATTATTATTTCTGGGAAGATGAAATAATAGTAATTAAATTGTGTTTTAAAACATAAGAATTGGAATAAAAACTGGGAGGTTCAACCTTGAGTAAAGCTGATGAAATATTTATAAAGATGTGTAACGATATCCTTGAAGGTGGAATAAGTACTGAAGGAGAGAAGGTCAGACCTAAGTGGGAAGACGGTTCATTTGCATATACCATTAAGAAATTTGGCGTGATAAACCGTTATGATCTGCAGGAAGAGTTTCCAGCGATCACTCTTAGAAAGACTTATATAAAGTCAGCGATTGATGAAATCTTGTGGATCTGGCAGAAGAAGTCCAATAACATTCATGACCTTAACAGTTCAATCTGGGATGAGTGGGCAGATGAGGATGGTTCCATCGGAAAGGCCTATGGTTATCAGCTTGGAGTTAAGCATCAGTACAAAGAAGGTGAGTTCGACCAGGTTGACCGTGTTCTCTTTGACCTGAAGGAGAATCCGTACAGCCGTAGAATCATGACAAATATTTATGTTCATCAGGACCTCCATGAGATGAGACTCTATCCATGTGCATACAGCGTTACCTTTAATGTGACGGGAGATAAGCTGAATGCGATTCTTAACCAGCGCTCTCAGGATGTGCTGGCTGCCGGCAACTGGAATGTTGTTCAGTATGCAGCACTTCTTATGATGATTGCGCAGGTTACAGGTTTCAAACCAGGAGAATTGGTGCATGTTATAGCGGACGCACACATTTACGATAAGCATGTTCCTATCATTAAGGAACTTATCACTCGTGAGACCTATCCGGCACCAAAGGTAACTCTTAATCCTGAAGTAAAGAACTTCTATGACTTCACTCCAAAGGACTTTACAGTTGAGGATTACCAGACCGGCCCACAGATTAAAGACATACCGATTGCAATCTAATGATTTTTTGATTTTATAATACAATTTATAAAAAAATACGGATTGTGGCAATCTGATTATGGTCCGTGTCATTCTGAACGTCATTATTGACAGAGTGAAGAATCTTTTTGTGGCTATAAATTAGAATATTACTATAACGATATTATAACGAGGAACAAAACTATGAAATTAATAGCAGCAGTTGATAATAACTGGGCAATTGGAAATAAAAATGACCTGCTGGTAAGTATTCCGGCCGATCAGAAGAGATTCAGAGAGATTACTACCGGACACACAGTGGTCCTGGGACGTAAGACTCTGTCCGGATTTCCGGGTGGAAAACCTCTGAAGAATAGATATAACATCATTCTTACACAGAATCCTGAGATATCATTTGACAGTGATGAGGTGGATGTGGTTCATAGCTACGACGAGCTCTTCGAGATTCTGAGAGTTATGGATACGGATGATATCTTTATCATCGGTGGGGGCTCAGTCTACAAGGCACTGGAGCCATATTGCGATACAGCCTACATAACCAAGCTGGATTATAGCTATCAGGCGGACACTTATTTTCCAAATCTGGATGAGATGGAGAACTGGGAAGAGGTTGAAGAAAGTGACGAAGAGACCTATTTTAATGTCATTTACACCTATGTGACCTACAAAAATAAGTCTCCAAAGCCAATCCCATAATTTGTTTGGAAAATGATAAATACGGCTTTTAAAAATGACCTAAAAATGCTATAATAAACTGTACGTAAAAAAATGACTTAGGAGGGGTACAACGTGGCAGAAGATATTTTAGTTACTAGTGGAAATGGTTTTGAGGGGTATGTAGTTTCAGAGTATTTGGGATTTGTTTCGAGCCAGCAGATTCTTGGCTCTAATTTCATTTCTGGAATAGCAGCAAATGTGGCTGACTTATCCCGTAAAGATATGGCAAAGCTTGAGCAGTGCCGTGAAGATGCAGAGACGCAGCTCATCAAAGTTGCAAAGAAGAGAGGCGCCAATGCAATCATTGGAATGAATATAACATATGCTCCATTTGAAGCAGGCTCATTTGGAATAATTATGTCTGGTACAGCAGTTAAGGTGATGAAGCATGTGACTGTAACAGACGCTGTTCACAAGGAAATATATGTTACAAATTACTATAACAGAGTGGTTCCAAGGGCAGTAAAAGTTGTGCTTGATGGAGATTCAGATCAGATAAATATGCAGCTTGTCTGCTATAATTATAACCATGAAGATATCCAGGCGCTTCGCTGTGATATCGAACTTACAAATCTCTATGATGAGAGACTTGTTATCAAGAATGTGGACTTCGTATTTACTGAGAATATCAATCTTTCAGTCATCGAGTCTGACTTCATTAGAAGCAAGGTTGCACCAAGTGACCTGCAGCTTCTGAAGGATGCAAAGATTATTATTACAAAGTATGCTACACCTCGTGGTATATTTGCTGTAAATGACCAGCCTATGAATGTTACACTCAGCACTAGACGACTTGAGGCTCTCAAGGCAAAGAGAGGTATCGATGCAGTTGAGAAGTACAGAACAGACGGTATGATCTGGACATGTAACTGCGGACATGTAAATGAGGCAGGTTCAGAAGAGTGCGTTATCTGTGGTCGTAAGCAGAAGGATATCATGACAAAGGCAACCTTCAATTACGAAGAGATGATCGATCGAATGAGAGAGAAGGAATTCGTTGTTGAGATTAAAGATGTACTCATGCAGTACATCAAGGAGATAGATTCAGGTATGAGACTTGAACTTCTCGAGATCATGGAGTCGGGACTTCAGTACGAGAAGACAAGAGGCAACATGAAGGAGACTGTTATCGAAAAGGTCGAGAAGGTCTTCGAAGATGCATCAGTTGATGATTAAAAGTTAGACAAGTAGTTTGTTGTCATCCTTGGGATTGAATTGATTGTCATCCTGAGGAGCAGATTGATTGTCATCCTGAGGAGCTTGCGACGAAG
>CACZRU010000125.1 GCA_902783605.1 uncultured Lachnospiraceae bacterium | reverse complement strand
GTATAATATTCAAGAACACTCTTTATGTACCACTCCAGTCTCTTATTCATTTCGTCCTTTGATACATAGTCATTATTCTTGTCATATTCCTCATGGAAGAACCATTCAGGAGTCTGTGAATGCCATACAAGAACATGGCCTCTAACTTTGATCTGTTTATCAGGATTTGCTTCATTCCACGCTACTATCTCATCTAAGATTGCATCAGCTCTGGAATTATCAAGTGTTGGAACCTCAATAGTCTCACCATTCAGCTCCTCCTCATGAATGCTTCCTGAAGCAGGAGCATCATTGTTGTAACCGAACATTGAATCTGGCTTAAGCTCATTTTCCAGTGTCACTGCGTTGAAATGCTTCTCCACCAGTTTCATGAGATTTTTATCATTTACTCCAACGCTTCCAAGACAAGTTCCACAGATTGCATCCTCACCAATACCGTCGGCTGATGCAACTACACTTCTTAGATCAACAATATCCTCTTCAACTCCCATAGCCGTTCCTCCTTCTGCAGCAGCCACATCAGTTTCTGTCGCTTCAGTTGCAGCCTCTTCAGTAACCGTCGCTTCAGTATTTTCCATTCCGTCACCATCCAAAGGATGTTCATCTGGCTCTGGTGCTTTTCCACAAGCTGCCATTCCTGCTATCATAGCCATGGCAAGCACCGCGCTTGTTATCTTTTTAAACCCTCTTCTCATACTTTAAACCTTCAACCTCCATGCTTATATAAATTTTTATATACTATATTCTGTTCATCCATACTCTTGCAAGCTCAGGCCAGAGACCTATATCCTCACTCCAGGTCATATCTAACGGAGGAAGCATATCCACAGCTTGATCCACATCTCCAGCTCCATCCTCAGCCTTGCTATCCTCCCCCGCCTGAATAGCATCACCTTTAGGCTGTTCTATATTTTTCTGGCTCTGTCCTTCTGGCAGTATATCTGGGAACTGCTCTTCCAGTTCCTTCTTCCTCTGTTCAGAAACATTAATTCCATTTCCAGCCTTTACTGCAGCCACAGCCTTTTCCAGCTGTTCAAGAACATATTCACCACCTGCATTAAAGCTGAAGAACTTTTCTGACGGATAACTGAGGCCATGAAAGCCTGAAGGAAAAACATAATGTGCAAATGGAACTCCATGTATCCTCAGTGCCTCTGCCATAAGATAACTATTCTCTACTGGAACAAGGTCATCTGTTACGGTCTGCCATATGAAACAAGGCGGAGTATCCTTTGTGACATTCTTCTCTAAAGAAAAGTAAGTTAAATCCTCATCAGATGGCTCCTTACCCAAAAGTGTCTGTACAGAATAAATATGCGTATATTCCCCTGTCGTAATAACCGGATAAGCCAAGATCACGCCATCCGGCTTGTTACTGATACCAGCATATTCCGTATCTTTGTCTGCCACATCATCATAGTGAACAGCAAGACTTCCACAAACATGAGCTCCTGCAGAAAAGCCTGAGATAAACAGCTTCTTTCCATTAATGTTAAACTCTTCTGCCCTCTTTCTGATGAATCTCACCGCTCTAGATATATCCTCTAAAGGCTGTTTCATAAGCGGTACCGACATAGTGATGTCAGTAGTGTAGGTCAGTACAAAGGCATTCATCCCCTGCTTGTAAAAAACCTCTGCTACCAGTTCACCCTCATGAGGGGTACACATACAGTAACCGCCTCCCGGCACAACCAGCATGCAGTCTCTGTCACTATTATCCTCATCATGGATATACCCCCTGATGCTTGGAACAAATCCGTAAGCAGCTGGGTAAGAATACTCCCCCTCCTGCCAGATCAATTCTTTAATTTCTCTCATACAAATCTTTCCTTTAATTCATACTGTTATACGATATCAAAAGTTTCATCAAAAAACACTATACCCAATAGTATAATTCAATCTCTTAATTCTATCTCTTAATTCTATCTCTTTACTCTCGCGCCGGCAGCATTCATCACAGCCTCCACCTCTGCCAGACTAGCCATAGATGTATCTCCTGGTGTTGTCATAGCAAGTGCACCGTGTGCAGTTCCGTAGTTTACGGCCTTCTCCACATCTGATGATGTCATAAGTCCATATACAAAACCGGCTGCAAATGAGTCTCCAATCCCAACTCTGTCAAGCACCTCTAGCCCATCATATTCTCTGGACAGACATACTTCGTTATCAGCATAACAGAGCACCTTCCAGTCATTGACACTGGCAGTCCTTACAGTGTGAAGCATATTTGCAAGTATCTTGATATTTGGATAATCTGCTGCAGCCTGGGATAGCATTTTCTTAAAGGCATCCACATTCAGCTCCTTGAAGCCCTCATCAGCACCCTCAACCTCATATCCAAGGCAGGCCACATAGTCCTCTTCACTTCCAATTATCACATCTGCATATTTGACTATCTCTCGATTTACCCTTACACACTCATCTATTCCACCAGCCAGGTCCCACAAAGAAGCACGATAGTTTAGATCATAGGAAACGATAGTTCCATACTTCTTTGCAATCTTACAGGCCTGAGTTACAACCTTCTGTGATTCTGGAGAAAGAGCAGCATAAATTCCACCTGTGTGGAACCATCTTACCCCCAGCTCACCAAATATATATTCAAAATCAAAATCCTCCAGTGTTGCCTGGGAGATTGCTGTATTTGCTCTATCAGAACAGCTGAGCGCTCCTCTAATACCAAAGCCTCTCTCTGTAAAGTTAATTCCATTTCGGCACTTACTGCCTATGCCATCTGTATCCTTCCAACAGATAAGGTCTGTATCAACACCACCCTGCTCAATCAGGTCCTTAATTAGAAGTCCCACCTC
Source organism: uncultured Lachnospiraceae bacterium (assembly GCA_902783605.1). GTDB lineage: Bacteria > Bacillota > Clostridia > Lachnospirales > Lachnospiraceae > Eubacterium_Q. The sequence continues at coordinate 2,520 of CACZRU010000125.1, read as the reverse complement.
ATTATCAGCTATAGCTGTTACGATGGCAGTCTTCATTCCAAAGCACTTATGAAGTGCGCGGGCTACATTGTACTCGCCACCACCTTCCCACACACGGAAGCTTCTGGCTGTACGAATCCTCCCCTCTCCCGGATCCATTCTCAGCATAACCTCACCGAGGCTCAGCATATCGTACTTACAATCTTCTCTATTCTTAATCACTAAACGATTTTCCATCTCTACTCCTTTATGTGTAATTGAAGACAGGTCCATTTTTAACATTTTATGCAATCTGTATCTATCCCAAATTTCACATTTATATTCTTTCTATCTCTGCAGCCTCTCTAACCAGCTTCTCTATCTCATCAAAGCTGCCGGCATTTATCAGGTCCTTCTTTACCATCCAGCTTCCACCACATGCCACAATACGGTCATACTTAAGATACTCCACCACATTCTGGGCATTGATTCCACCGGTCGGCATAAACGAAAGCTTTGTATAGGCAGCAGCAACCGCCTTAATCATATTCAGTCCGCCTGAAGGCTCCGCAGGGAAAAACTTAACAAAGTCCAGCCCCAGAGCCATGGCCTGTTCCATCTCTCCCGGAGTCTGTGTACCAGGGGTAAATGGAATCCCCTGTTCTAATGCGTAGCTGACTGTGTCTGGGTTGAAACCGGGACTTACCAGAAACTCTGCACCTGCATCTGCAGCTCTATCTACCTGTTCTCTTGTAAGAACTGTTCCTGCTCCCACCAGAAGTTCCGGGAAGCTCTGCTTCATTCTTCTTATAGCACCCGCTGCAGCATCAGTTCTAAATGTAACCTCTGCACATGGAAGTCCACCCTTAACAAGCGCTTCCGCCAGTGGCTCTGCCTGTGACTCCTGGTCTATAACAACAACAGGAATAATTCGTATTTCTCTAAATTTATCTTTTATAATATCCAGTTTTTCTTTTGTACTTTTATCCATAATCATTATTCTTTTCTATTTATTTTCTATTTTTTTCCTGTATATTTTCTTCTTAAAACAAAAATAATTATTCCAAAGAATTTAATCCTAAATCTTTAATCCAAAATACTTCACCGCATTGTAGTAGCATATATTTTCAACCATCTGTCCAAGGAAATCAGTATCTGCAGGATATTCTCCAGCTTCAACCTTTTCTCCAATCATGTTGCAGAGTATTCTCCTGAAATACTCATGTCTTGGAAATGATAAAAAGCTTCTTGAGTCAGTCAGCATACCGACAAAGTTAGAAAGCATTCCCATATCACATAACGCCTGAAGTTGCTGCTCCATCCCTGTCTTATGATCATTGAACCACCAAGCACTCCCCAGCTGTACCTTTCCACGAATCCCCTTACTGTTCCCCTGATAATTCCCAGCCATAGTCATAAGCATAGCTGTATCCTTCGGGTTAAGATAATATAGAATCGTCTTAGGCAGCTGGTCACTCCTATCCATAGCATTTAGAAGTGCTGAAAGCTGCGGAGCATAGTTAAAATCATTTATACTATCAAAGCCTGTATCAGCACCGAGCCTGTCAAACATCCTGGTCGAGTTATTTCTAATAGCGCCAATATGTAGCTGCATCACAATATCATTATCAGCATACATCTTCCCCAGCTCTGTCAGAACATATCCCCTGTACATTGCAGCCTCGTCCAGAGATACATTTTCACCACTAAGCGCCTTATCAAAAACCTTAGATACCTCACCATAATCCGCTTCTCTATAGAAATCCAGCTCAAGACTATGGTCAGAAACACGGCATCCATTTTCAATGAAAAACTCAAGTCTCATTTTTACCGCCTGCAGAAGTTCTGGCAGGTCATTAATATCAGTACCTGTCACCTGCGCCAGCCTTAAAATGTATTCTGCAAATGAACTCTTCTCTATATCCAGAACACCGCCCGGCCTGAATGATGGTCTCACACTGATATCAGGAAGCTCTTCCTTTAACTTCTGATGCCACTGAAGATCATCAACTGGATCATCCGTAGTACATAGCACCTTAACATTCTGCATCCGAAGAAGATTTCTTGTAGAATACTCCTGCTTTCCAAGAAGCTCATTACATCTATTCCATATATCCTCCGCACTCTCAGTATCCAATGCTTCATCAATATCAAAGTATCTCTTTAACTCCAAATGAGTCCAATGATAGAGCGGATTCCCAAATGAATTCTGCACCGTATCTGCATAAGCAAGAAAGCGTTTAAAGTCTTTCTCAGCATTAACTTCTGATGTACTTTCCATAGTAACATAAGCGCTTATGCCTGTAACCAGCTCCTCCGAATATCCCATCGCACGCATGGCACGCCATTTGTAGTGGTCGCCTCCCAGCCAGACATCTGTGAGATTAGCATAACTTTTATCCATATATATTTCGTATGGATTTAGATGGTTATGATAATCAATTATCGGCAGGTTCGCTGCATGCTCATGGTAGAGCTTATAGGCAATATCGTTATGTAATAAAAATGAATCGTTTATTATGTTTTTCATTTTATTATCCAATCTTAATGATTCTTTTTATT
>CACZRU010000124.1 GCA_902783605.1 uncultured Lachnospiraceae bacterium | reverse complement strand
ATACAAAGGTTAAGGATAATATCCTCTTCCGTTCAAAGGTTATCAGCCATCTGAGACATAAGATGGAGGAAATGGGATTCGTGGAGATTCAGACTCCAATACTTTGTGCTTCTTCTCCTGAAGGCGCTCGTGATTACATCGTGCCATCACGAAGATTCAAGGGTAAGTTCTATGCACTTCCACAGGCACCACAGCAGTATAAGCAGCTGCTTATGGTTTCAGGTTTTGATAAATATTTCCAGATTGCACCTTGCTTTAGAGATGAGGACGCAAGAGCAGACAGATCTCCTGGAGAGTTCTATCAGCTGGATTTTGAAATGAGTTTTGCAACTCAGGAAGATGTATTCAGAGTAGGTGAAGAGGTGCTTACAGATGTATTTGAGAAGTTTGCGCCTGAAGGATATGAGGTAACAAAGGCTCCTTATCCTATCATCAGTTATAGAGAAGCAATGCTGAAGTATGGTTCAGATAAGCCGGATCTTCGAAATCCACTTATCATCATCGACCTCAGCGAGTTCTTCCAGAGATGTACATTCAAGCCATTCCATGGCCTTACAGTTAGAGCAATCAAGATTAACGAAAGACTCACAAAGGGTCAGCATGAGAAGCTTCTTAAGTATGCTCAGGGAATCGGAATGGGTGGCCTTGGATACCTTGAAGTTCTGGACGATGGAAGCTACAAGGGACCTATTGATAAGTTCATTCCAGAGGATATGAAGGAAGAGCTTAGAGAAAAAGCTGAGCTGGCTGTAGGGGATACGATCTTCTTTATAGCAGATAAGGAGAATCAGGCTGCCCTTTATGCTGGACAGCTTAGAACTGAGCTTGGTAACAGACTGGATCTTCTTGAGAAGAACGCATTTAGATTCTGCTATATAAATGATTTCCCAATGTATGAGCCAGATGAAGAAACAGGAAAGATTGGATTTACACATAACCCATTCTCTATGCCGCAGGGTGGACTTGATGCTCTTATGAACAAGGATCCACTGGATATCCTGGCATATCAGTATGATATCGTATGTAATGGCGTTGAGCTTTCATCTGGAGCGGTTCGAAATCACGATATGCAGATAATGGAGAAGGCATTTGAAATTGCCGGTTACTCCAAGGATATACTTGAGAAGAAATTCGGAGCACTTTACACAGCGTTCCAGTACGGAGCACCACCTCATGCAGGTATGGCGCCGGGCGTTGATAGAATGATAATGCTCCTGAGAAATGAGGAAAACATCCGTGAGGTTATTGCATTCCCAATGAACGGAAATGGACAGGACCTCATGTGTGGAGCTCCTGGTGATGTAACAGAGCAGCAACTTAGGGATGTTCATCTTACACCAGATGATATAGCTGAAGCTTACGGAATGAAGATAACAAAGAAGGCCGGTGAGGCTGAAGTGGAAGAGGAGAAAGAAGCTTCCGGTTCAGTAACCATCACTGATGAGGTTATCGAATATGTAGGAATTCTTGGTAAGCTGGAACTCTCCGAGGAGGAGAAGGAAAAATCTAAGAAGGACCTTACAGAGATGCTGGAATATGTGGGCAAGCTGAATGAGCTTGATACAAGTAATGTTGAGCCAATGAGTCACACCTTCCCAATCTCAAATGTAATGCGTGAAGATAAGGTTACAAATGGTGACGATAGAGAGAATATGCTGAAGAATGCACCACAGAGAAATGGTGATGCATATATCGTACCAGAGACATTCTAGTTCGATAATAGAGTTTCAATAATATAAGATTGATAATCGTAAATATCATTTCAAGATAGATTTTGAAAAAGCTAAGAGAATAAGGAGAATAACAATGCAACAGATCCTTTCATACAGCGCTGTAGAGCTGGGTAAGAAGATTGCTGCCGGTGAGATTACCTCAGTGGAAGCAACAAAGGCTTACCTGGATGCGATCGGCGTTACGGATAAAGATATAAATGCATATATTACAGTGGATACTGAGGGTGCGATTAAAGCAGCTGAGGCAGCAGATAAGATGATCGCTGAGAAGAAAGCTGCCGGTGAGGCTCTTAGTCCTCTGGCCGGTGTTCCGGTTGCTATCAAGGATAATATGTGTATAGATGGAACACTTACAACATGTGCATCTCATATACTGGACAACTTTGTACCAACATATACTGCTACTGCAGTAGAGAAGCTGTTAGAAGCTGGTGCAGTTGTACTGGGAAGAACAAATATGGACGAGTTCGCCATGGGTAGTACTACAGAGACTTCATACTTTGGTGCTACTAAGAACCCTCGCAATCTGACTCGCGTGCCTGGTGGTTCATCAGGTGGTTCGGCTGCAGCGGTAGCAGCTAAGTCCTGTGCAGTAGCACTTGGCTCTGATACAGGTGGATCGATTCGTCAGCCTGCATCATTCTGTGGTGTTACAGGAATCAAGCCAACCTATGGAAGAGTATCCCGTTATGGACTTATTGCTTATGGTTCATCTCTTGATCAGATTGGACCTCTTGGACGAGATGTGACAGACTGTGCTACAGTTCTAGAAATCATTTCCGGTCATGACCCTAAGGATTCAACTTCTGCGGGTGGAGATGAGACTTCAAAGAAGGATCCTAGAACAACAGACAATAAGTTCACAGAAGCACTTATTGATGATGTAAAGGGAATGAAGATTGGTGTTCCTCGCGATTACTTCCTTGAGGGTATTGATGAGGATGTAAAGAAGGCTGTGCTGGATGCTGCAGAGGTATTTAAAGCAAAGGGCGCCATCGTTGAGGAGTTTGATCTGGGAATGGTTGAATATGCAATCCCAGCTTACTATGTAATTGCCTGTGCTGAGGCATCATCAAACCTTGAAAGATTCGATGGTGTTAAGTACGGATATAGAACAGAGGAATATACAGATCTTCATAACATGTATAAGAAGACCCGTTCGGAGGGCTTTGGTGCTGAGGTTAAGCGCCGTATCATGCTAGGATCATTTGTTCTTTCATCAGGTTACTACGATGCTTACTATGTAAAAGCTCTTCGTGTAAAAGCGCTTATCAAGAAGGCTTTTGACGATGCATTTAGCAAATATGATGTGATCCTGGGACCAGTTGCTCCAACTACAGCTCTTAAGCTGGGTGAGTCCCTCAGCGATCCTATTCAGATGTATCTTGGTGATATATATACAGTGTCTGTTAACCTGGCGGGGATTCCTGGTGTTTCACTTCCATGTGGAGAGGATAAAGAAGGACTTCCAATAGGACTTCAGCTTCTGGGACAGACATTTGATGAGAAGAAGATCATTCAGGCCGCATACACATATGAAAAGTATCGTCTGGAAAATATGAATCTGACATGCGATAATGAACTTGGATTAAAGAATGGAAAGGAGGCCTAAAGATGAGTAAAGAATACGAAGTAGTAATCGGCCTCGAGGTCCATGTAGAATTAAATACAAAAACAAAGATTTTCTGTGGATGTTCCACTGAGTTCGGTGGTGCACCTAACACACATGTGTGTCCAGTCTGCTCAGGTATGCCTGGATCACTTCCAGTGCTGAATAAAGAAGTTGTAAATAAGGCAATCAGTGTAGGACTTGCTACAAACTGTGAGATAACAAGAAACTCAAAGTTTGATCGTAAGAATTATTTCTACCCTGATAACCCACAGAACTATCAGATATCACAGCTTTATTACCCAATCTGTCGAAATGGATATGTTACTATTTCTGCAAAGGGAGGGGCTAAAAATATAAGAATTCATGAAATCCATATGGAGGAGGACGCAGGTAAGCTGATTCATGATCCTGTTACGGATGATACATATGTTGATTTTAACCGTTCAGGTGTTCCTCTTATTGAGATAGTTTCCGAGCCAGATATGAGGTCTGCCGATGAGGTAGTTGCATATCTCGAGAAGCTTCGTGAGACAATCCAGTATCTGGATGCATCAGACTGTAAGCTGAACGAAGGTTCTATGCGTGCCGATGTAAATATCTCCATCAGAGAGATGGGAAGCGAGGAGTTCGGAACAAGAACAGAGTCAAAGAACCTGAACTCATTTAAGGCTATCAGACGATGCATCGAAAATGAGGTTAACAGACAGAAGGATATCCTTGAGAGTGGAGAGAAGGTTGTTCAGGAAACTCGCCGTTGGGATGATGAGAAGGGCGTTTCCTATCCAATGAGATCAAAAGAGGATGCTCAGGATTATAGGTACTTCCCAGATCCTGACTTAGTGCCTATAATGGTAAGTGATGAGTGGATAGAAGAGATAAAGGCTGCACAGCCAGAGTTTAAGGATGAGAAGAAGGTTCGTTATAAGGAAATGTATGGCCTTCCTGACTATGATATCGACCAGATCACTGGCAGCAAGAAGCTGGGTGAAATATTCGAGGGAGCTGTTGCTGCAGGCGCTGATCCTAAGAAAACTTCTAACTGGCTTATGGTTGAGACAATGCGTCTTATGAAGGAACATGACCTGGATGCTGATCAGCTGAAATTCTCAGCAGAGAATCTGGCTAAACTGGTTAAGTTGGTTGATGCAAAGGTGATCAACAACTCTATAGCAAAAGAAGTCTTTGAAAAGGCTGTATTCCTGGATGACATTGATCCAGAGAAGTATGTTGAAGACAACGAACTGGCAACAAAGACTGACGCAGGCGAGCTTGAAGCAGTAGTAAAGAAGGCTATCGAAGCAAATCCTAAGGCCGTTGAAGACATTAAGAACGGCAAGGGCAAGGCCGTTGGCGCAATCGTAGGCTTCGTAATGAAGGAAATGAAGGGCCAATGCGACCCAGCGGAAGTAAATAAAATTATCTCTGCTGAACTTGCGAAAATGTAATTATTTTCATTCCTCGCAAAGTTGGAATGATGT
>CACZRU010000123.1 GCA_902783605.1 uncultured Lachnospiraceae bacterium | reverse complement strand
TCTCTGCCAGTTACGAGCTCTGTTTGAACCCTCGCCCCAGTACTCCTTAACGTAATTTCCGTTAACAAGAAGCTTCTCTGTTGGGCTCTCATCAAATCTTGCAAAGTAACGGCCAAGCATTACGAAGTCAGCTCCCATTGCAAGTGCAAGTGTGATGTGATGATCATATACGATACCACCATCTGAACATACAGGAATGTAAACGCCAGTCTCTTTGAAGTACTCATCTCTTGCTTCACAAACCTCGATAAGAGCTGTAGCCTGTCCACGGCCAATACCCTTAGTCTCTCTTGTGATACAGATGGAACCACCACCGATACCAACCTTTATGAAGTCAGCTCCACACTCTGCAAGGAATCTGAAACCTTCCTTATCTACAACATTACCAGCGCCGACCTTTACTGAATCTCCGTAGTTCTCTCTGATCCACTGAAGTGTAAACTTCTGCCAATCTGAGAAGCCCTCTGAAGAATCGATACAGAGAACATCTGCACCTGCCTCAATAAGTGCAGGAACTCTAGTTGCATAGTCTCTTGTATTGATACCGGCACCAACAATATATCTCTTCTGATCATCTGTAAGTTCGCCAGGATTGTTCTTATGCTCGTCATAGTCCTTACGGAATACAAATGATACAAGTCTTCCTTCATCATCAATTATAGGAAGAGAATTAAGCTTGTTATCCCAGATAATATCATTTGCCTCTGATATTGTGCATCCGTCCTTTGCTGTGATCAGCTTCTCAAGTGGTGTCATAAACTCCTTAACCTTGAGATCATTTTCCATACGGCTTACTCTGTAATCACGGCTTGATACGATACCAACAAGCTTTCCTTCTGCTGTTCCATCTTCAGTTACAGCAACTGTTGAATGTCCCTTCTTCTCTTTAAGCTCGAGGATGTCGCCGAGTGTAGCCTCAGGGCTGACATTTGAATCACTCTTTACGAATCCTGCTTTATATCCTTTAACCTTGGCAACCATTGCAGCCTCGTCTTCTACTGACTGCGAACCATAGATAAATGATACACCACCCGATTTTGCAAGCGCTATTGCAAGTCTATCACCTGATACTGACTGCATGATAGCTGATACCATAGGGATTGTCATCTCGATCGCCGGCTTCTCGCCATCTTTAAACTTAACTAGTGGAGTCTTAAGACTTACATTATCCGGTACACACTCACTTGATGAGTAACCTGGAATAAGTAAGTATTCGTTAAATGTGTGCGATGGTTCATTGATATAAGTTGCCATGTTTTCCTCCTTTTTTTGAACAAAATATTTAGTTTCTTTAACCTTTTGATTTCAGCGTAAATCGCCTTATCAATCTACTAATGATTCCAGAATAAATTGCCTTATCAATCTACTAATGACTGCTTCGTAAATTGCCTTATCAACCTACTAATAATTCCTCCGTAAATCATAAAAGCTATTTACTCCGGTAAAAAATTAGCACCTTACGGTGCTCAGAAAACTCTGATGAATTTTCTAATCTGCTTCGCAGACTAATTTTTTTATATTGTTCGAAATTATACTCTTAGTTTATCACATTGGCAAGCGACAATTTTAACAAATTTCTGTCATATTATTCGATATTCTTATCACACATGCGAATTGATTTTTTTCATACGTGTGAATTGATTTTTTTATCAAATCTCACTACATAAATTATATCATGAAAGAAACTACATCATGAAAGATTCTTCGCTTCGCTCAGAATGACAATGAAATAGCTTTGCCCAGAATGACAATGAAATCGCTTCGCCCAGAATGACAGTGAAATGACTTCGCTCAGAATGACAGCAAAAATACTTAATTTGAAATAAAATCTTCTCTCTTCTCAGAATGACAGCGAAACAGCTTCCGAACATCATTAACCAAGTATATCAGACAGAATGCCAATAATTATAAAAATAACGATAGCTAGTATCACACCTAATGAGGAACTATTTTTCTTTCTAGTCACCCCCTGGTTCATTCTAGTTGAATGGTTTGCGCTATAGTAGTTCTGCCCTCTAGCTTTATTGAATTCATTCATAATCGCCTGGACGTCTGAATTTGACATAGTTCCTGTATGGGCCGCCATATTACTAGAAAAAGTTGCATGTGATCCAGAATACCTACCGGCTCCAGCACCTCCACCTGAAGCTGCATACCTGGAACCAGCTGTGCCTGTTGTTCTTGAACCTGTTGTACCAGTACCAGAAGTTCTGGTTCCTGTTGTACCCGCTCCAACTGTCCTTGTACCTGATGTGCTTATACCACGCCTATCATCTAGTACGTCGTAGCTTTCTCCAGGCTCGCCCAGTTCTTTATTAATAGTGGCTTTACTGGCACGATTCAGCACTTCCTTCTCAGAGGTCGAACCCTGATTATATACTACGCCATGGATGCCCCTGTTTAGTCCGCCTTCATCCGCATCAAGATGGAAACTTCCCATCATGTCTCTTTCTATATTTGAATAATGCTCCCTGCCTCGTCTGTATACCACTCCACATTTGGGACATAGTCCCATGTACATATCATAGTCGAATACCTTGTGACAGCATTTACAACTAACCTTCATATAAATTTAACCTCATCTATACTCATGAAAGATTCTTCGCTTCGCACAGAATGACAATCTGTTTTACTAACATATAATTATTATTCTTTACCTTCTTTTCCCCTAGCAGAAACT
>CACZRU010000122.1 GCA_902783605.1 uncultured Lachnospiraceae bacterium | reverse complement strand
TTAGTTAAAAGGCGATGAACAGAACATTTTGTTTTGGTTATTAATGAATATTTAAGAGGTAAATAAAAATGGTAGTTAGAGATGAAGTACGTAAGATGAAAACAGTGGCTCCACTTGTAGCTGCTATGAGTAATGAGGCTAGATGCAAGGCACTTTCCGTAATTGCTGAAAAGCTGGTGGAGAAGCAGGCTGAAATATTTGCTGAGAATAAAAAGGATCTGCAGTACGCAGAAGAAAATGGCGTTGCTGCGCCTATAGTAAAAAGACTTAAGTTTGATGAGGGAAAGCTCCGTGATGTGGTAGCTGGTATCAATCAGCTGATAAAGCTTGAGGATCCGATTGGAAAGATCACTCTGGACAGAGAATTGGATGAGGGACTGAGACTTACTCGTATCACCTGTCCTATTGGTGTTATAGGAGTTATCTTTGAGGCGAGACCTGATGCTCTTGTTCAGATCTCTTCACTTTGTATTAGAAGTGGTAACTGCCCTGTACTTAAGGGTGGCAAGGAGACTACATATACTAACCGTGTACTCTTTGAAATAATTTACGATGCCGTACTTGAAGCTGGGTTCCCTGAGGGATGCATGCTGCAGGTTGAACAGCATAATGAAATCGATGAGCTTCTGACCTGTGACGGACTGGTGGACCTTCTCATTCCACGTGGATCAAATGCATTTGTAAGATATATCATGGATAATACGCATATTCCTGTAATGGGGCATGCGGATGGAGTATGTCATATCTACGTTGATGGTGCAGCTGATATTGACAAGGCTATAAATATAATAATCGATGCGAAGACACAGTACACAGCTGCCTGCAATGCAGTTGAAACGCTTCTTATTAAGAGGGATGATGTTCTTAAGAAGAACTTTATTCCAAGACTCGTAACAGCTCTTGCTGAAAATGGAATTAAGCTGCGCGGTACTAAAGAGGTTACGGACTTGGTTGATGAAATTACTAAGAGAGAAGTAAAAGATGCTGAAGCACTTGGTACCACATCATCAGCAAATGGTTTAGAGGTTGAAACAGTAGATGAAAATGAGTTTAAGGAATATCTTGCTCTTATTGTATCTGCTAAGTTTGTAGATGGCGTTGATGAAGCAATTGAGCATATCAACCTCCATGGTTCACATCATACAGATGCAATCATCACAGAAGATAGTGAGACTGCTGATAGATTTCTTCAGTTAGTTGATTCAGCTGGAGTATATCAGAATTGTTCAACAAGATTTGCAGATGGATTCCGTTATGGATTTGGAGCTGAGGTAGGAATCAGCACCAGCAAGATTCATGCAAGAGGCCCTGTGGGACTTGAAGGACTTGTTACTTATAAGTATAAGCTGGTGGGCTGTGGTCAGATTGTTGGAGACTATGCAAGTGGAAAGAGTGAGTTTCATTTTAAAGATATAAAATAAGATAAAAAAACTCTAAAAAGCATATAATAATTGTATAAAAAAGAATATAAAAAAATATAATATAAGAAAAAAGCTGGCTTCACATCTATGGAACCGGCTTTTTAAATTCACTGAAACCAGCTGTTTAAAAGAATTTTGACATATAAAATATATTGAAATATAATACATTCCGTTGGTTTTGAGGAAAGAATGAATTGATAATAACAGAATTAAGGTTAAATAGACAGAAGAACAGGAAAATAATAGGAAATAGAACAGAAAAAGAAAAAGAATAGAAAGAATAGAAAAAAAGAAAGAAACAATAATGGAAAGTATCAATAAAACAATTTTCAATGGGGAAAAATCGGAAGAAAAACTAGTCTTAAACGGAAAGCCAGTAAATGTTTTAACTACATCTGCCAAAGCAACTAATGCTCTAGATGAAATTGATGAGGAGGGAGAGTTTGCTCCACCGGAAAACAAGATGGGATCACTGCCAGTTAAGAAGTTGATCGTATCTATGTCACTTCCAATGATGATATCTATGCTGGTGCAGGCACTCTATAATATAGTAGATAGTATATTCGTGTCTCAAATCAGTGAGGATGCTCTGACGGCGGTAACTCTGGCATTTCCACTTCAAATGATGATCATATCTGTAGGAAGTGGTACAGGAGTAGGTATAAATGCACTGCTTTCTAAGGCTCTTGGAGAAAAGAAACAGAAGAGAGCAAATAAAGCGGCAAATAATGGACTTCTTCTTACGTTACTGAGCTTTGCTGTGTTTGTTGCAGTTGGTATTTTTGTTGCTGAACCATTTATCAGGTCTCAGACTAATAAGTCAAATATTGTGGAGATGGGTTCTGCGTATTTATATGTATGCTGTACACTTTCTCTCGGAGTGTTCTTCCAGATGACATTTGAGAGACTGCTTCAATCTACTGGTCGTACACATCTAAGTATGATCTCACAGATGACAGGCGCGATTATCAATATAATATTTGACCCGATTTTTATCTTTGGATATTTCGGAGTTCCTGCCATGGGAGTTCGTGGAGCGGCATATGCAACAGTGCTTGGACAGACAGTAGCTGCAATAATAGGACTTATACTTAATCTTAAATATAATGTTGATATACAGCTTTCATTAAAAATGATGTTTAAACCTTCACTAAAAACTATTGGAAGGATATATGCTGTTGGAGTTCCATCAATACTTATGATGGCAATAGGTTCTGTCATGTCTTACAGCATGAATAAGATTCTTGGCGTTTTCTCGACAACAGCAGTTGCAGTGTTTGGAGCCTATTTCAAACTGCAGAGCTTTATATTTATGCCGGTATTCGGACTTAATAATGGACTTATTCCAGTGTTAGCATACAATTACGGTGCCAAAAATAGGGATAGAATTAAAGAGGCTATTAGCTTTGCAATGAAACTGGCACTTTCAATAATGCTGGTAGGAATGGTTGTATTTTGGGCAATCCCTGGACTGCTTCTCAGCTTCTTTAAAGCGTCAGATAATATGCTGGCAATAGGTGTTCCTGCGCTGAGAACAATCAGCCTGTCTTTCCCAATAGCGGCTCTATGTATAGCTATGGGGTCAATGTTTCAGGCGTTTTCAAAGAGTAAGTACTCACTTATAGTTTCTATAGGAAGACAGCTGGTGGTACTGATTCCAGTGGCTTGGCTGCTGGCGCAGACTGGAAAGGTGCAGTTCGTATGGTTTGCATTTCCAATTGCAGAACTTATGTCCCTTACGCTATCCATGTATTTCTATAGGAGAATTAATAGAAATATAGTTATGCAGCTGTAACAGAAAATAATACAGAAGAAAAAAATAATTCTAAAGCAAAAATATAATTCGAAATACTAAATCAAAACATATAAAATCAAAACATATAAAATCAAAACATATA